>NZ_JASCOM010000009.1:0-80173 GCF_029959925.1 Pseudomonas sp. PS02303 | reverse complement strand
TCGCTCATTGGCTGTTCAACCGCCATCGCGAGCAGACTCACTCCTGCATTGGAATGAATTTCCCTGTAGCACTGAGCCTGCTCGCGATGGCGTTCTCTCAGTCAGCAAAACTGTCACTGAAAGCGGCAATCCGAGCTAAGTTCGATACTCCGGCCGCTCAGCCAACCCTTGCTTCAAATAATCCACCAACTTGCGCACCTTCGGCGACAGATGCCGCTGCTGTGGATACAGCGCCCAAACCGCCGTGTTCGGTGGCTGGTGCGCCTCCAGCAATGAAATCAATTCGCCGTTTTTCAGGTGCTCCAGCACGTAATAGTCTGGCAGCTGACACAACCCGACACCCTGTAGTGCCGCATCCAGAACCGCTTGCCCACTGTTGCAGCGCCAGTTTCCCTGCACCCGTTGTGAAAATTCCCGCCCGTTCTGCTCCAGTTGCCACATGTCCGAACTGCCGATCAGGCAATTGTGGCGACTGAGTTCCGACAAACTGTGTGGGCGACCATACCGTTCCACGTAGGACGGCGACGCGCACAAATACATCCGCCGTGGTGCCAGGCGCGTGGCGACCAGTCGCGAATCCTGGAGACGCCCGAGGCGGATTGCCAGGTCCAGCCCTTCGTGCACCAGGTCGAGAGGACGGTTGCTCAATTCAATGTCGACGCGCAGTTGTGGATAAAGGCCCATGAAACGGGTTACCAATGGCACGATGAAGCGTTCGCCATACGCCACGGCGCAGGTCATGCGCAGCATGCCCTTAGGCTCGCTGGTCAGGTCGCCGACCGCGCGCAAGGCTTCTTCGCGACCGTCCTGCAAGCGCTGGCAATGTTGCAAAAAGGTTTGCCCGGCTTCGGTCAGCGTCACCCGGCGAGTGCTGCGGTAAAGCAGTCGCGTCTGAAGGCGCTCTTCGAGGCGTGCGATTTGTCGACTGATGTGAGAGGAAGAAACTCCAAGGCGTTCCGCCGCCGCCGTGAATTGGCTGCACTCGGCCACGGCGACGAACTCGTCGATTCCTTCCCAGCGGTTTTCAGACATCCAGGATTATCCCTGTGTGGCAATAATGTTTTGCTTTTGCCCGGATTATTCCTCGTAGCGCGCTGTATTACACTCCCTGTCTCGTTTTTATTCACTGGAGAATCCACATGATCAAGTCGCGCGCTGCCGTTGCCTTCGAGGCCAAGAAACCCCTCGAGATCGTCGAAGTCGATGTCGCCATGCCCAAGGCCGGTGAAGTTCTGCTGCGAGTGGTGGCCTCCGGTGTCTGCCATACCGATGCCTACACCCTGTCGGGCGCTGACCCGGAAGGCATCTTCCCGTCGATCCTCGGTCACGAAGGTGGCGCGGTGGTTGAGGCGATCGGTGAGGGCGTGACCTCCGTCGCGGTCGGCGACCATGTGATCCCGCTGTACACCCCGGAATGCCGTCAGTGCAAATTCTGTCTGTCGGGAAAAACCAACCTGTGTCAGGCGATTCGCGCGACTCAAGGCAAGGGCCTGATGCCGGATGGCACTTCGCGCTTTTCCTACAAGGGCCAGCCAATTTTCCACTACATGGGGACCTCGACATTCTCCGAATACACCGTGCTGCCGGAAATCTCCGTCGCCAAAATTCCAAAAGAAGCCCCACTGGAAAAAGTCTGCCTGCTGGGCTGCGGTGTCACCACCGGTATCGGTGCAGTCCTCAATACCGCCAAGGTAAAACCAGGTGATACCGTCGCCATTTTCGGTCTGGGCGGCATCGGTTTGTCAGCCATCATCGGTGCGGTCAAGGCCAAGGCAGGTCGCATCATCGCCATCGACATCAACCCGGCGAAGTTCGAGATCGCCAAGCAGCTCGGTGCAACCGACTGCGTGAACCCGAAAGATTTCGACCGTCCTATCCAGGAAGTCATCGTCGACATGACTGACGGCGGCGTCGACTTTTCCTTCGAGTGCATCGGCAATGTGCAATTGATGCGTGCGGCCCTTGAGTGCTGCCACAAGGGTTGGGGTGAGTCGGTGATTATCGGTGTGGCCGGTGCCGGCCAGGAAATCTCAACCCGTCCATTCCAGCTGGTGACCGGTCGTGTCTGGCGCGGTTCGGCATTCGGCGGCGTGCGCGGTCGTACCGAATTGCCAAGCTACGTCGAGATGGCCGAAACCGGCGAAATCCCGCTGGATACGTTTATCACCCACACCATGGGCCTGGAAGACATCAACAAGGCTTTCGACCTGATGCACGAAGGCAAAAGCATCCGTAGCGTCATCCATTTCTGAGGTCGGTCATGAGCCTGGAAAATATCTCCTGCCAGAAAAGCTTCGGTGGCTGGCACAAACGCTACAAGCACCGCTCCGATGTCCTCGGCTGCGACATGGTGTTCGCCGTGTACCTGCCGCCGCAGGCGGAGCAGGGCGGCAAGTTGCCGGTGCTGTATTGGTTGTCCGGCCTGACCTGTACCGACGAAAACTTCATGCACAAGGCCGGCGCGATGCGCATGGCCGCCGAGCTTGGGTTGATCATCGTTGCGCCGGACACCAGCCCTCGCGGACCCGATGTTCCAGGTGATCCGGACGGCGCCTGGGACTTCGGTCTCGGTGCCGGGTTTTATCTGAATGCCACGCAGGAACCCTGGTCCCGGCACTATCGGATGCAGGACTATGTCGTGCAGGAATTGCCGGCATTGGTCGAAGCCCATTTCCCGGCGTCGGACAAGCGCGGCATCAGCGGTCACTCCATGGGTGGCCACGGGGCGCTGGTCTGCGCCTTGCGCAATCCGGGGCGTTACCAATCGGTGTCGGCGTTCTCGCCGATCAACAATCCGATGGATTGCCCGTGGGGTCAGAAAGCGTTTTCCCGCTACTTGGGGGAGGACCGCTCGAAGTGGCGCGAATGGGATGCCTGCGCACTGATCGCCGAGGCCGACGAAAAGTTGCCGTTGCTGGTCGATCAAGGTGACCGTGATGATTTCCTGGCGACTCAGCTCAAGCCTGAAGCCTTGCAACAGGCGGCCAAACTGGCCGGTCATCCGCTGACGTTGCGCCTGCAACCGGGCTACGACCACAGCTATTTCTTCATCGCCAGCTTCATTGACGACCACTTGCAGCATCACGCACGCGCTCTAGGCGCCTAATGCAGGTAGAATCACGCCCTGACAAAAATCGGGGCGTTTTTTTATGCGTATTGGCCACGGCTATGATGTGCATCGTTTCGCTGAAGGCGATTTCATTACTCTGGGCGGTGTGCGCATTGCACACGGCTTCGGGCTGCTCGCTCACTCCGACGGTGACGTCCTGCTGCACGCCTTGAGCGATGCCTTGCTCGGCGCCGCTGCGCTGGGTGATATCGGCAAGCACTTCCCGGACACCGACCCGACATTCAAGGGCGCCGACAGCCGCGTGCTGTTGCGTCACGTCGTCGCACTGATCCACGCCAAAGGCTGGAAAGTCGGCAACGTCGATAACACCATCGTCGCCCAGGCGCCGAAAATGGCCCCGCATATCGAATCGATGCGCGCGCTGATTGCCGCGGATCTTCAAGTTGAGTTGGATCAAGTGAACGTGAAAGCTACCACCACCGAAAAGCTTGGCTTTGTCGGTCGCGAAGAAGGCATTGCCGTGCATTCCGTTGCCTTGTTGCTGCGCGCATGAACGAAGCGCAATTGCTCGGCCCGCGAGCCTATGGCGACGCCCTCGGTACGGCGGTTCTGAAAGCCACCGCAGAAGATTTTCAGGTCGATGAAGTGCTCGATATCCCCCTCAGTGGCGATGGCGAACACTTGTGGATCTGGGTGGAAAAGCGCGGTCTCAATACCGAAGAAGCGGCACGGCGCATTGCCAAGGCGGCGGGTGTGCCATTGCGCACCGTCAGCTATGCAGGCCTCAAGGATCGTCAGGCGCTGACTCGCCAGTGGTTCAGCGTGCAGCTGCCGGGCAAGGCCGATCCTGATTTGTCGGCGGCCGAAAACGACACGCTGAAAATCCTCAAGACCGGTCGGCACAAGCGCAAGCTGCAACGCGGTGCCCATTCGGCGAATGGCTTCACCTTGCGCCTGACGCAATTCGCTGGCGACAAAGCCGCGATTGAAGAGCGGCTGCAGCTGATCGCCAAGCAAGGTATTCCCAATTATTTCGGTGCCCAGCGTTTCGGCTTTGATGGCGGTAACGTGGTCGATGCCCGTGCCTGGGCCGCGCGCAAGGCGTTGCCGGAGCAGCGCAATGTCCGTTCGCGTCTGCTCTCCACTGCCCGCAGCTTCCTGTTCAACCAGGTATTGGCGGCGCGTGTGGCCGATGGCACCTGGCAGCAAGCGCAGGTCGGCGATCTGCTGGCCTTCACCGACAGCCGCAGTTTTTTTCCGGCAGGTGAAGCCGAGTGCAGCGACCCGCGCCTGGCAATTCTCGACCTGCACCCGACCGGTCCCCAGTGGGGCGAAGGTGACTCGCCGGCGACCGGCGCTGTCCATGTACTGGAGCAGGCAATCGCCGCTCGCGAAGCGGATCTGCGCGATTGGTTGATTAACGCCGGAATGAACCACGAACGTCGCATCCTGCGGCTGCCCATTGGTGGGTTGACGTGGCATTATCCGGAGCCTGACATTCTGCAACTGGAATTCGTCCTCCCGGCCGGATGCTTTGCCACCGTATTGGTGCGCGAGCTTGTTGATCTGGTGCCGGTGGGGCAGACGGACAGCCCATGCGTATTCTGATTTCTAACGACGATGGGGTAGCCGCACCCGGTCTCGCCGCGCTTTATGCTGCGCTGGCGGATTACACCGAGTGCGTGGTTATCGCCCCGGACCAGGACAAAAGCGGCGCCAGCAGTTCGCTGACGCTCGACCGTCCTTTGCACCCGCAAACCCTGGCCAACGGCTTTATCAGCCTGAACGGCACACCCACCGATTGCGTGCACCTGGGCCTTAACGGCTTGCTGGAGCGCGAACCGGACATGGTGGTTTCCGGCATCAACCTGGGCGCCAACCTGGGCGACGACGTGCTGTATTCCGGCACCGTTGCGGCGGCACTCGAGGGGCGTTTCCTTGAGCGTCCTTCGTTCGCCTTTTCGTTGGTCTCACGGCAAGTGGAGAACCTTCCCACAGCCGCTTACTTTGCGCGCAAACTGGTCGAGGCCCACGCTGACCTCGACTTGCCACCGCGTACGGTACTGAGCGTGAATATTCCCAATTTGCCGCTGGACCACATTCGCGGTATTCAGCTGACCCGCCTCGGGCACCGCGCACGTGCTGCGGCACCGATGAAAGTGGTCGACCCGCGCGGCAAGTCCGGTTACTGGATCGCCGCCGCCGGGGACGCCGAGGATGGTGGCCCGGGCACCGACTTTCATGCGGTGATGCAGGGCTTTGTCTCGATTACTCCGCTGCAACTGGATCGCACCTTCAATGATGCCTTCAGAAGTCTCGATGGCTGGTTGGAGGGGTTGCGCTAATGGCTCGTGAACAAGACGATATTTTGCGTCGCGGCATCGGAATGACCTCGCAACGAACCCGCGAGCGCCTGATTCAGCGTCTGTATGAGGAAGGGGTTTCCAACGCCAAGGTGCTGGAAGTCATCCGTCGTACACCGCGTCACCTGTTCGTCGACGAAGCGCTGGCTCATCGCGCCTACGAAGACACGGCCCTGCCGATCGGACACAACCAGACCATCTCCCAGCCTTATATGGTGGCGCGCATGAGCGAGCTGCTGCTGGAGGCCGGTCCCTTGGACAAGGTGATGGAAATCGGTACCGGCTCGGGTTACCAGACGGCGGTGCTGTCGCAGCTGGTTGAACGGGTGTTCTCCGTGGAGCGCATCAAGGTGTTGCAGGACCGGGCCAAGGAACGCCTGGTGGAGCTGAACCTGCGCAACGTGGTGTTCCGCTGGGGCGATGGTTGGGAAGGCTGGCCGGCACTTGCGCCATACAACGGCATTATCGTGACCGCAGTGGCGACCGATGTACCCCAGGCGTTGCTGGATCAATTGGCGCCTGGCGGGCGGCTGGTGATTCCTGTCGGCTCCGGTGAGGTGCAGCAACTGATGCTGATCATCCGCGAAGAACAAGGCTTTTCACGTCGTGTTCTGGGGTCGGTTCGCTTCGTGCCACTGCTCAACGGGCCGCTGGCCTGAGCATTTGTTCAAGTACGCTGAATTCTCTTCGATTGCCCGGGTCTTACAGCGGCATAGATGGGTTAAACAGGATTCATCGGCAGGCAGCAAACGTGTGCGCGAAGCGATTTCGCTTCGTTAAAGGTAAAGCCTGTTCGGCCCGTTATACTTGCGACATTTCGTGCCGAAACACGGCAATCCACTATTTCAGCCACCAAAAAGGGAGCGGCGGGTGAGTCTCACAGTCATTGCGCAGCGTATGGGTACAAAGAGCTTTCAGCGCCTGGTGACTGGCCTCGTCTTGAGCACCTTGCTGGTCGGTTGCTCCAGTTCCAAAACGAGTGACGTGCGTGTCGTCGATCGTAACAAGTCCGTCGCCCAGCGTCCGGCGGTGACCACGGGTCAATACGTCGTTCGACCAAAAGATACGTTGTTCTCGATCGCTTTTCGCTACGGCTGGGACTACAAAGCCCTCGCCGCACGGAACAATATTCCTACGCCGTACACGATCCATCCGGGTCAGACAATTCGCTTTGACGGTCGCACCGGATCAACGTCGGCGGCGGTAGCCAGTGCTACCGATTCAACGCCTTCGTCGTCGCTGAAAACCACGGTAATCCGACGCCAGCCAAATGGCGCAACCACCAGCACAGCGGTGGTTGCACCGTCCGTCGCCAGCAAACCGACCCCCGCTCCGATGCCTCCTGCCGGCCCAGCCCCGACCGGCTGGGGATGGCCATCTAATGGCATTCTGATTGGAAAGTTCTCCTCAAACGGTAGTTTGAATAAAGGAATTGATATCGCCGGGGATTTGGGACAGCCTGTTTTAGCTGCGTCTGATGGGACGGTGGTATACGCCGGGAGTGGCTTAAGGGGCTACGGCGAATTAGTCATCATCAAACACAGCGACACCTACGTCAGTGCCTACGGACATAACCGCAGGCTGTTGGTTCGGGAGGGGCAGCAGGTCAAGGTCGGACAGACAATTGCCGAAATGGGGTCAACGGGTACAGACCGGGTGAAACTGCATTTTGAGATTCGCCGACAAGGTAAACCTGTAGATCCACTGCAGTTCCTGCCACGTCGTTGATTTGTTACCAGCCTGTTCCGTCACGTAGAGGGGACAGGCTCCAGCGTTGCCAAGGATAAAGGCGCCGCTTGAGCTTGGGGTCGAACTCACCAAAGGACTATAACAATGGCTCTCAGTAAAGAAGTGCCGGAGTTTGACATCGACGATGAGGTTCTCCTTATGGAGACCGGCATCGCTACGGATTCGATGTCGAATGATGAAGGGGCTGCTCCACCTTCCGTTCGTGCCAAATCCAAACACTCCGCTTCGCTAAAGCAACACAAGTACATCGACTACACGCGGGCACTTGATGCCACGCAACTGTACCTCAACGAAATCGGTTTTTCCCCGCTGCTCTCCCCGGAAGAAGAAGTTCATTTTGCGCGTCTGTCGCAAAGTGGTGATCCGGCCGGGCGCAAACGCATGATTGAAAGCAACCTGCGGCTGGTGGTGAAAATCGCCCGGCGTTACGTCAATCGTGGGTTGTCGCTGCTGGACCTGATCGAAGAGGGCAACCTCGGACTGATCCGGGCAGTGGAGAAATTCGATCCTGAGCGCGGCTTCCGCTTTTCAACCTACGCAACCTGGTGGATTCGTCAGACCATCGAGCGCGCAATCATGAATCAGACCCGGACCATCCGGTTGCCGATCCATGTGGTCAAAGAGCTCAACGTGTACCTGCGGGCTGCACGAGAGCTGACCCAAAAACTCGATCACGAACCCTCACCCGAAGAAATCGCCAACCTGCTGGAAAAACCAGTGGCAGAGGTCAAGCGCATGCTTGGCTTGAACGAGCGGGTTTCTTCGGTCGACGTCTCGCTGGGTCCGGATTCGGATAAAACCCTGCTGGACACCCTTACAGATGACCGACCAACCGATCCATGTGAGCTGTTGCAGGATGACGACCTGTCCCAGAGCATCGATCAATGGCTTTCGGAACTGACCGACAAGCAACGCGAAGTGGTGGTACGCCGCTTCGGCCTGCGCGGTCACGAGAGCAGCACACTTGAAGACGTGGGCCTGGAGATCGGCCTGACCCGGGAACGGGTCAGACAGATTCAGGTGGAAGGCCTGAAACGTCTTCGGGAGATTCTCGAGAAGAACGGCCTGTCGAGCGAGTCGCTGTTTCAGTAAGCAACGCGCTTGAGTAGCATTAAAAAACCTCGACTGGTTCGGGGTTTTTTAATGCCTGGGAGATGGCTGGCAAGCGCCTCAGGATTGTAGTTTCGCGCTGTAAGTCTTTGCTTACTCTTTCGTAAGTGTTCGTTATTTTTACAGTGTGGCAGTCGCTCATCTGTTACGTCTGTTCGAGTTATCTAGTTGATTTATATAGTTATTAATAAAGATTAAAAGCATATGACAGAGAGTTTTGCGGATTGGGAGCGATTGCGCTTGGTGGGGAACTCTCTAGTATCTGAACTGTGTCAACGGACAGACACACCCTTCAAGGATGAGGGGAATGGACATCGCAGGGAAGCGATTCATCAGGACGATGAAAAGGAACACAGGGAATAGGGAAAAAATGTGGGCGGGTCAAACCGCCCCTTTTTTTTTCCTGCAGAAAAGCAAAAAGGCCCGCTAGGGGCCTTTTCGAGAACGCGGGGGAAATCAGCGTTCGAGGTCTTTGATCTTGCCTTTGACGCCATCCCACTCTTCAGCGTCGGGCAGCGATTCTTTCTTCTCGGTGATGTTGGGCCAGATTTCGGCCAACTCAACGTTCAGCTGAATGAACTGCTGCATGTCTTCCGGGACTTCATCTTCAGAGAAGATGGCCACGGCAGGGCATTCTGGTTCGCACAATGCGCAGTCGATGCACTCATCCGGGTGAATCACCAGGAAGTTCGGGCCTTCGTAAAAGCAGTCCACCGGACAGACTTCTACGCAGTCGGTGTACTTGCACTTGATGCAGTTGTCGGTGACGACGAAGGTCATTTCTAATTTTCTCCTCAGGCGGCGGCAGCGGAGCCCCTTCTTGTTGGGGTCGCCAGGTTTGGGAGCGATAGTCTGCAGGCCAGGCTATTAGCCTGCAGCATCCCAAACCGCGCGAGATTCTAACAGCTTGCAGGCAAGTGCGTTAGATCCGTGTCTTTAGTGTATAGAGCATTTCTAACGCGCGACGCGGTGTCATGTCATCCAGATCGAGTTTGGCCAGTTCATCCAGCACCGGATGCGGCAGGCTGGCGAACATATCGCTCTGCTGCGGCGCGGCCGGTTTGCCTCTGGTTGGTTTCGGAACTTCATGGGGCAGGGCAGTCGC
Source organism: Pseudomonas sp. PS02303 (assembly GCF_029959925.1). Taxonomy (NCBI): domain Bacteria; kingdom Pseudomonadati; phylum Pseudomonadota; class Gammaproteobacteria; order Pseudomonadales; family Pseudomonadaceae; genus Pseudomonas; species Pseudomonas sp. PS02303. The sequence goes on along the minus strand of NZ_JASCOM010000009.1, from coordinate 70,776 downwards.
TTCCAGTCGGCCCAGGTGCTCGCGAGCACGCACGATCACTTCACTCGGCACACCGGCCAACTGCGCAACTGCCAGGCCGTAGCTCTGGCTGGCAGGCCCGGGCAGCACGTGGTGCAGGAACACGATGCGCTCGTTGTGCTCGGTGGCATTAAGGTGAACGTTGGCCACCAGCGGCTGGGCTTCCGGTAACACCGTCAGCTCAAAGTAGTGGGTGGCAAACAGCGTGTAAGCCCGCAGATGCGCCAGGCGTTCGGCGGCAGCCCAGGCCAGGGACAGGCCATCGAAGGTGCTGGTGCCGCGACCGACTTCGTCCATCAGTACCAGGCTACGTTCGGTGGCGTTGTGCAGAATGTTCGCGGTTTCGCTCATTTCGACCATGAAAGTCGATCGCCCGCCCGCCAGGTCATCGCTGGAACCGATCCGGGTGAAGATCCGGTCCACCAGAGACAATTCGCAACTGGCTGCCGGCACGAAACTGCCAATGTGCGCCAGCAGCACGATCAACGCGGTCTGGCGCATGTAGGTGGATTTACCGCCCATGTTCGGACCGGTGATCACCAGCATGCGCGTGTTGTCGTCGAGGCTCAGGTCGTTGGCCACGAACGGCGTGGTCAGCACTTGCTCGACCACCGGGTGGCGACCCTGGGAGATGCGCATGCACGGCTCGTCAACGAAGCGCGGGCAGTTCAGGTCGAGGTTCAGCGCACGCTCGGCAAGGTTGCTCAGCACGTCCAGCTCGGCCAGTGCCGCGGCGGTATCTTGCAACGGCGGCAATTGGGCGATCAGGTCTTCGAGCAGCGCTTCGTACAGCATCTTCTCGCGGGCCAGGGCGCGGCTCTTGGCTGACAACGCCTTGTCCTCGAACGCTTTCAGTTCCGGCGTGATGAATCGCTCGGCACCTTTGAGCGTCTGGCGGCGGATGTAGTCGGCCGGTGCCGATTCAGCCTGCTTGCTCGGCAACTCGATGAAGTAACCGTGAATGCGGTTGTAGCCGACCTTCAAGTGCGACAGGCCGGTGCGAGCCTTCTCCCGTGCTTCCAGGTCGATCAGGAACTGCCCGGCGTTTTCGCTGAGCGATTGCAAGTCGTCCAATTCGGCGTCGTAACCGGTCTTCAACACACCGCCGTCACGGATCACCGCCGGCGGGTTGTCGATGATGGCTTTTTCCAGCAGCGCCGCAAGTTCCGGGTAGGTGCTGGTGGTCTTCGCCAGTTGAATGATGTGCGGCGCTTCCAGTTCAGTCATCGCCACTTGCAATTCTGGCAATGCACCGAGCGCATCGCGCAGACGAGCCAAGTCGCGAGGACGGGCATTGCGCAGGCCGATCCGCGCCAGAATCCGCTCGATATCACCGATTTCCTTGAGCTGCGGTTGCAGCTTTTCGAAACGGTAACCGTCGAGCAGGCACGTGATCGAGGTCTGTCGCGCCAGCAATACGGTCAGATCCCGCAGCGGACGGTTCAGCCAGCGGGTCAGCAGGCGGCTGCCCATGGCGGTCTGGCAGCGGTCTACCACCGACTGCAACGTGTTGTCGCGGCCTCCGGCCAGGTTGGTGTCCAGTTCCAGGTTGCGACGGCTCGCGCCGTCCAGCACCACGGTGTCATCCAGGCGTTCATGGCGCAGGCTGCGCAAATGGGGCAGGGCGGTGCGCTGGGTTTCCTTGGCGTAGCTGAGCAGGCAACCGGCGGCGCCGATGGCCAGGGTCAGGTTCTCGCAACCGAAGCCTTTCAGGTCCTGGGTGGAGAATTGCTGGCAAAGGCTTTTCAGTGCCGAGTCGCGCTCGAAATCCCACGGCGCACGGCGACGAACCCCGCGACGTTTTTCCGCCGGCAGGTCCTTTGGCCAGTCATCGGGAATCATCAGCTCCACCGGATTGACCCGCTCCAGCTCCGCCAGCAGGTTTTCCCAGCCCTTTATTTCCAGCACGGTGAAGTTGCCGCTGGTGATGTCCAGCACCGCCAGACCGAACAGACGTTCGTCACCCAACACCGCCGCGATCAGGTTGTCCCGACGCTCATCCAGCAGCGCTTCATCACTGACCGTGCCCGGCGTGATGATCCGCACCACCTGACGATCCACCGGCCCCTTGCTGGTGGCCGGATCGCCGACCTGTTCACAGATCACCACCGACTCGCCGAGCTTCACCAGTTTCGCCAGGTAGCCTTCGGCGGCGTGGTAAGGAATCCCACACATCGGAATCGCCTGACCGGCCGACTGCCCACGGGCCGTCAGGGTGATGTCCAGCAACTTGGCGGCCTTCTTCGCGTCTTCATAGAAGATCTCGTAGAAGTCGCCCATGCGGTAGAACATCAGCTGGTCGGGGTGCTGGTTCTTCAGGCGCCAGTATTGCTGCATCATTGGGGTGTGACTGGATAAATCTGAAATGGCTTTATTCATCAGTGGCTTAGCGATATTGGCTCAAAAGTGTGGGGCAAATATGGGGCATTTCGTACCGCAGTTTGTAGGCTTCATAAGCCGTGCGCTCTTGCACTTTTTATCTCTAACGGTGAGCCCCAACTCAAAATTTGCTCGCAGATTGAGTAGGTTACCACGGTGGCGGAACTGCTAGCTTGCCCAGCGGTAGTCAGACCAAGAGGGCGTAAAATGTGGTCGTAGCTCAATTGATAGGTGAAACCTAGGAAATAAGTGTGACATGTCACAAGGCATTGCTTGACATCAAAAGGCCGCATGACCGAAGATTCGCGCATCCCGTCGTTCCTACTTTATTTCCAGGAATGATCGATAAGCCCGGCTGAAGCCGGGCTTTTTTCGACTGTATAGGTGGCAAATGGCCACTATTGTCTTATGATTTTAGGCAATAAGAACGTGTCAAATTAAGGGTCATTCATGGAAGTTGGTGCGATCGCCGAGCAGGATGGAACTGCTATTGAGTCCGTAGTGTCACAGTTGCACGTGGTTCATAGCGATGACAGGGAGACTATTGAGCTCGCCTGCATCGACCCAGCCTCAGTGGGGCCTTTGATTCAGGTGCTGCAAGACGCTCCGCTCGGAAAAAAGATCCGTATTTATTTGCGGGCAAACCCGGGCGGAAATGTGGGGCAGCTGCAGGATCTCATTGAGGCCTTGGGTCGCACCAACGCTGACGTTGAAATTGCGGTGGGTAGATTCGCAATGAGCTGCGCTGCAGTGCTCTGGCTGTGGTTCGCTCTTGATCCGATCAATCCCAAGAATGATCAGAGTGAAGGGCGTGTTGTTTCTGTGAATCCTTTGAAGCCAGCGGTGCTGATGTACCACCGCCCTCGATGGCCGAATGGCGATTACTATCACTTCATTGATGATTTCAAGAACAAAACGATCCGAGAAAGTGTCCGCGAGCAGGTAGATATGTTTGATGAGCTGTTCTATCGTTACCTCGATCATCAGGGGTTCAATGGAGTGCATGCGGCGACGTATTCTAATGATCATGCGACCTTCAAACACGTTTTGCAGCACCAGTTAGAAACATATCAAAGCAACAAAGATTGCTTTATTCCCTTGTAAGGAAAGGAATCACGTCATGAAAAGCTTTAGCGCTAGCGAGTATCAGACAAAGCACGCCACAACCCCTCGTAAAGATGGGCTAAGTGGTCGCGATTACACCTTGGCCCGTGTGCGTCGTTTCCAAGAGGCTGATCAAAGCCTGAAGCAAGCGTGCGCTGAGCTGGGTATTGAGAAACCCGTCATGATGTGCTGACTTGCAATCAAAAAAAGCCCGGCTATATGCCGGGCTTTTTTGTTCAAAAAAATCAGTTATTTACCGTTCTGTCTGCGCATATTGTTCCATATGTGCTGCAACTCAGTTGGTGACTCGTCATCCATCCATTTCGCATAAACCTCTACCAACATCGTGAAATCTTTGTGCCCCATTTGCTTTGCAATGAACGCCAGATTGCCACGCGCAGTCAGGCACCAACAGGCGTAGGTGTGCCGAGTTTGGTACGGGCGGCGCGGTCGAATCCCCGAACGCTTTTGAATGGCTGCCCACTTTGTGTTCCACGACGTGGGGATAAACCAGTGGTTGATGATTTTCTTGCGGGCTTGTGTGGTTGGGGACAGCAGTGGGGTAACCGTTTCGACGCGGCTTTCGTGACGGTTCATGTAGACCTCGATCTCGCGTGGCGCGTGGTCGGCTACTAGCCCCATCAGCGTTTTACAGGCCTCGACGGCTGGCGGCATCAAAAGTACGGCCCGAGGCTTTCCAGTCTTGGGGACTTTGAATGTGCCGTCCGCCGTGATTGCCCTAGTGATGTTGAGCTGGCCGGCGACCAGGTCGATATCTTCTACGGCCAGCGCGCACATCTCGCCCGGGCGCAGCCCGGTGTAAACCGCGAGGGTGATCGCGGCTGAGTCCTGTGGATGAAGGCATCCTTTGGTAAGCAGTTGTTCTAACTCGCCTTTGGTCAGCGGATCCGGTTCGCGTCCGATCATCGCGAATCGTATGCAGGCGGCGGACAGGCCTTTACGGCAGTAGCTGTTGTTCTCGCACCAAGCCAGGAATCCGGCAAACGTGGCCAGATAATGGTTCGCGGTCGAAGGTGCCCGGGTGGCGATCAATTGGGTCCTGAGCAGTTGGATATCCTCAGGCAATAGGATGCCTGCCAATCGGTCTGGTCCCAATAGCTCGGTGCAGATATCAAGTGCGTAACCGTATTTCTCTTCGGTCATCGGGGTAATGTCGACGGCCTTCAACGGTTTGTAACGGGCCATCAGTGCGGCCAAGCATTCGTCTTTTACGTTGCTGTAGTTGGTCGCGTTCTTCGAGTTGGGAAAGTGACGGTTGTAATCAAAATGCCCTGTCTTGATCTCATGAATGATTGCCGCCCTAAGTAGGGCGGCATGTTTGATGTTGGCTTTGGTCACTGGAAGGCCGAGGGATTCGCGGCAGCGGATTCGCCGCCACATGAACACGACGCGAATGTTGCCGCCGTGTAATTCAATCCCCTTGTGCTTGGCTAGCTCGGCTTCTAGGCCGCTTCCTGCGGTGCGCTCTCGGCCCACTTGTCGTACTCCGTCATGTTGATTGCGATGCGGCCGTCTGGCGTCTTGCGCCAGATCCGGCCTTGTGCCCAGGTGCCGTTCTTCACCTTGTGGCGAATGGCGTCTTCGCTGTAGCCGGTGAGTTCTGATGCACGGCTGATCATTACCCAGCGTGGAAGGCTCATTGCTGTTGCTCCCCTGCGCGCCGTGCGATGCCCTCGGCTTGGCGCTGTTTGCTGCATTTTTGGTGGTTGCCGTGTGCCCGCGACTTGTCGCATTTGTCACAGATGACGTTCAGGTCGAGGGGCGGCATTTGTCCGCTGCGTATTCGGACTGTTCGGCAAAGGGCTGTCATGCGGCATCTTCCTGCGCTACCGGTACCAGAAGGCTCGCCATGGCCAGAGCCTGGTCGCGGAGCGCAACGGAGTCTCGTTCGAGTTTCTTGCCTGTGCGGAATGCGCTGAATGTCTCTGCCGCAATTCTCAGTTGTTCGGCGATGGCCAGCAGAGTCTGGCGTTCTGGTTCCCCTAGTTTTGCGGCGGCCAATGCGCGCTCATAGTGGGAGTACAGTTGCTCATTGTGGTCCTGCGCCTGATCAAGCGATCGCTTAAGGTCCTGGATCGTCCCTGAGCTATCTGATTGCTGAATGGCCTTGCCTTCGTCGATACCTTCGATGCGGCCATCGTTCAGGCCGCCGCGATAGCCTGCCCAATAGGTAAGGCCAACAAGTACGATCAGAACGATCAGTGCGCAAATCTGAATTGTTGTCATGTGCTGTGTACCTCGGTAGATCCCGCCGTCAGGATTTTTGGTGAGAGGCTGGCGGCGGGTATTACTTGGGATTAGTTACAGGGTGGCTTCGTACAGCGGGACTTCACCGATTGCGCTCTGGATCTTCAGGCGGACGGCGTTGTAGGCCTCTTCAAGCACTTTGTCGGGGCGCACCAGCTCGAACCACATTTGCAGGCGACCTTCCAGAATGCGGTAGCGGAAGCGGGCAGGGACGCAGAAAGCGTCACCACCGAGGAAAGGTTTCACGGCGATGAAGAATTGTTCAGGGATGCGCAGTTGGCCTGCCTCGCCGGCACGCCCGTCGATTTCTTCGTTGTAGGTCAGTTGAACCTGGCCGTTGTCGAGGCGGGTGCCTTGGCGGAAGGTGATGTTTTTCTTGGCTTCCAGGGTGCGGCTGATTTCCAGCATGTCGGCAGGGCTAGGGTCGTTCGTTTCGTTTGGGCGCTGGGTGATGTCCCTGACGTTCTCTTCGATGAACTCGGCGAACGTTGCTTGATCCATGCGCTTGCGGTCGTTCTCTTTCCAACGACCCCACTCGATGCTGGTAGGACAACGGTACGTGGCCACGTGGTCGCGCCAGGCGGGGGCGGTTGGCTGGTGGTAGTCGATAACTGCCAGGAAGGTTCGGCCTTCGGGGCCATTGCAGAACACTGCGGTAGCGGCATCGGCGAAGCGGTTCACGTATGCAATGAAGGACTCGGCATCAAGCACGGTGAGTTTCTGGCGCGTGCGGGTTGGGTTCGGTAGCAGGTGCTCAAGGGAGTGGACGCCCACGCCGTCAGGAAGCAGGGAAATGGGTGCGGCCAGCCCTTGATGATCAATCGGTTTGCCAATCGCCTGTGCGAGGGTGACCAGTTGTTGAATGGCTTGTTGCATTGGATGTGCTCCGTTGGGTGATGCTGTGGTGAGAGGTTTTCGGAGTCAGGCGTTACGGACTGACGTGGCGCAATTTTTCCGGCGCCGGGTCTTCGCTGACTGTGCGCAACGGTAGGTCCTGTTGTCGTGGGTCGCGGCGGGTCAAGTTGCCCTCGGGGGTCAGGAAGAACAGCGATGTGCCGCGAGACAGGATCGGTTCTTTCGCTTTAACGTCGGCCTTGATGGTCATCTGGCCACTGCCGTCCGGCTTGTAGGTAAGCTTGATGGTCAGTTCACCGCCCTTGCCGGTCTGGCGGATGGCATCGATCAGGCTATGTTGGGTTTCACTGAGTTCATCAAGTAAGCCTCCGGCCTCGATGTCCCGTAACGTGTCGATGAAGGGGCGAGCTTTGCTCATGTGCTGTGCCTCATTGAGTGGATGTTGTCTGCCCCTGGACGGCAGGGGCACCGTTGAATCACGCTGCCTCCTCCGCTGCTTGGGCGTCGAGGAAGGCGGCCAGGTTGTGCAGGTACACCACCGGTTTAGTCCGGACCGACCTGTGCAGGTGTGTCACGACCAAAGCAATGCGGCCAGCCTTGATCTCACTCAGCAGGTAGCGATCCGTGCGGATGTGCGAGAAGTACTGTTCCCGCACTGCCGTCAGAGACGGGCAGGGTGTGGCGAACTGCTTGCGAAGCTGGTCGAGGGTATTGCTCATGCTGCAACCTCCCCGAACCCCTCCGCAGGGGGCACCAACTTGAGCCGGATCAGTTCGGCGAGGCTTTCTTTGCTTTTACCCATACCGGCGGCGCAGATATTCCCTTTTGCGTCAGCGACAACCGCGCCAAATGGATACTCGGGCGAGTTCGTCGGGGTGACATAGGCCACTTGGCCTTCTTGAATCACGTTGTTGACACAGCGAAAGACCTCGGCCAGTTCCACTGTGCGGCAAGGCATGCTGTCCAGCAGGTTAATGGCTTCACTCGCGGCGCCGATCAGTGTGGCGCGGCTGACTACACCCGGGCTGTCCAGGTAGATGGGGATCAGTCTCAGGGCGCCGAGGGCTTGGGTGTAGGCGTTGAAGTAGTTGGTTTTCATGCGGCAGCGTCCTTGTGCGTGATGGTGATACCCAGCTTCTTGGCCAGCCATTGCACGCCAGCCTCGGTGACCATCACCACGGCGTAATGCTTGTAACGGTTGGTGGTCCCGATCTGGACGCTGCGCGGGTCTGAAAACAGGTTGCCGCCGCCACGGTGGTGGCTGGCCAGGTCGCCGCTTTGCGTCAGCACGCGGAGCGCACGCAGTTGCTCGCGGAATTTCCGGGGTTTGAGGCCGAGCACTGCGGCGGTTTCGTCCAGGGTGCGGTTCATGGCGCTGTCCTCAGGCGACTGCTGCACGGGCGTGCAGCGTGTCCACGATGTGGTTGACGTTCGTGAACAATTCATCGAAGGAGCCATCGTTTGTCAGCCGCAAGTCGCCAAGAGCAACCTGGATTCCGTTTTCGCTGCTGTGCGGTTTTACGGGTGTTGCCACCACGCGATCCATGTGAACTACGACGCCGCCGCGTTTACGGATGAAGTCCGCTTCGTTGTTGAACCGAACGTCGCTGACGATGAAGCCGCGTGCGGTGTCGTGGGTGCGTGCCAGTAAATCGAGGTTCTGCGCGGCCAGTAGCAACCACAGTTCAGGGTGCACGCTGTTGCGGCCCCACTCGGTGCCCAGGGACTGCATCAGCTCGCGGGGTGAGCGCCCCAGCCATGGCAACGCTTGTTCCTTTTGCTCGCCTTCGAAGTCGCATGGGCTCAGGTTGAGGATGTGCATCAGGCCGTCACGCAACGGATCAGCGAATGCATAAGACTGGAATCCGTGGTTGTTCACTAGGTGTTGTGCTGCAGTGTCTTTGCCCGAGCGAGCCCGTCCAGCGAGGCCGATTAGAAGTGTCGTCATGCTGCGTCACCCCCGAACGGCGAGTGGCTTTCATCGGCGGCGGGGGTGTTGAAAGCCTGGATGGCGTCGGTGCGACCTTTGGGGGGGGTGAACACCAGCAGGCCGGTGCGGCGCTGGAAGGCTTCTACTGCTGCGCGGCTACTGCAGGCCGCTGGGTGCAGGTAGACAGGGCAGCGGGTGTTGCTGTGCTGTGTGGTTTGCATGTCTCGTACTCTTGGTGAGAGGGGCACGAGCCAAAATTAGCAATAGCTAAATAATTTAGCAATAGCAGTTGCTAATTTACTTTGTTTCAGTCCAAAAAAAACCCGCTGGATGCGGGTTTCAATCGAGGACGGCCATCAGTATTTGATTTTGCTCGGTGGAACAATACCGCCAACATAATGAATCTGCTCTATTTCATTGCGGGGAATTGTCAGGCGACCATAGCCGTCGTTTACGGCCATTAGGCTGACCTCCTCGTGGTTCTCATACAAAAGTTCTTTCACCATGCACTCACCGTTCGCGCGCCGAACCATCACATATTCGCCTGGTATCAGGTTGTGATTTGGTTCGCACCAAACGACCCAGCCATTTCGGATGGCTGGTGCCATTGACTCACCTTTAACTCTTAATGAGTAAGCGCCAGGATCTGCGGTAGGGACATCAATCCAGCCATCTGTTGCTTCTAGAGCTTCCCAATATCCATTTGGTCCCAACTGCGCTGTACCTCGAATGGTAGCTCGACGAAAGGGCCTAGTGAACTCTGGGCCCGGGTGCAGACTGGAATCTGACGGTGCGTCGATGGAAAGCGATGGCATGACCAACGTGCCGGCAGCTAAGCCAATTTTGTGCTCCAGAGTCTTCGCTGCTTTCTCCCCCATAGGCCTATGGCCATTTAAGAGCTGGGAAATGTAAGAAGCATCGAGATCATGCTTATCGGCGAATTCTTTGGCTTTCAGGTTGCCAATCAGGCGCCTCAAAGCTTCCACGCGGAGTTCATTGATATTCATCCCTGAATTTTTACCCCCATTTAGCATTTAGTAAATTACAGATTGCTATTGCCCTGTTGTTTAGCAATTGCTAATCTTGCTCTATGACAGGAGACGGCTATGACCTTGCACGACTACATCAAAGCTTTAGATAAACATGCACTTGATGCGTTTGCTGCCCGCTGTCTCACGTCTGCAGGGCAGCTCAGGCAAGTCGCATATGGAAACCGAAGGGCTAGCGTCGCGTTGGCTGTTTGTATCGAACGTGAGACTCGGGGTGTTGTTACCTGTGAGCAGCTTCGCCCAGACATAGATTGGGCATATCTGCGAGGCTCGAAGGGTGCGTAAAAAGTGCTGAACTGGGGCCTCTCACCATAAGAATCCCCCAGCCCAGCGGTGGCGGCACGCAGCACATACCGTACCGCCACTTGAAACACCGGCCTGAAACCTCTCACCAAAGAAACTACAGGCCGGAAGCAACGAGCTACACAAGGTACATGCAAGTCGCTACATAGCGCGTCGGCCCAGGACCTCTCACCATAAGAATCCCCTGGGCCGACTGGAACGATGAGCCGTGCTGCACAGCACGATTCGCACAGCACATCGGTCGTGGTCGTAGAATAGATCGTGTTGGATTCTACGGCCACACCGTAAACAGGGGATTTACGGTTATGAGTCGCACAGATCTTTTGCCGGACGCTGGTCCGGTCCTTTCTCTGCGTCATGCGCTTTACCGCGCCGGGCGTGATTATCGGGGTGGCATCACAGCCCTGGCTTTCGACATGGTCATGGATAACGACGCGCTTCAGAAGAAACTGAAGCTCGACGAAGAGCGCCGCTGGCTGACACCGGACGAGCTGGAAGAGGTTGTCCGGCTGACGGCCAATCCGTTGCTGTTGGATGCGCTGATGCGCCCTGCCGGGGTGGTTTGGTACAAGCCAGTGCCGGTACCAGCAACCTCGGAAGCGCTGAAGGCGGTTGGAAATGTTTTGGGTGAGACTGCAGAGTTCGTATCGAGCATGCATGAAGCTGCCAAGGACAACGTCTGGGAGCTTCATGAGGTCCTCGCGCTGGAGAAGCACGGAGCTGATGTGATCCGTGCGGTACTAGGCATCATGGCTGGCGCCCGGGAAGCGATGGAGGGTCAGGACAATGGCTGACGATATCGATCGCGCCAACGACCAGGCGCAATACCTGCTCGACGTTGCTCTTCAGCGCAGTCGCCCTATCCCTTCAAGTCGCGTCAGCGCTCAATTCTGCGAAGACTGCGATGACCCTATCCCGTTGCTTCGACAGCAGACGATTCAGGGTTGCCAGACCTGTGTCATTTGCCAGGGGTTGCGGGAGCGGCGCAGATGACTGATCACGACAACCGATTGCCTACTGCTGATTGGGCTCAGTTTTACGTTGATACGTTTGGTTTGGCGCTGGTTCCGATTGAGCCAGGTCAGAAAGGCCCGAAGGGGATGGGTTGGAACAAACCGGGTGGGTACTTCACCGATTCGGCGAAGGCTGCGGCGTTCTGGACAAAGAAGCCTGAGCACAACCTTGGTGTTGTGCTTGGCCCCAGCCGTATCTGTTCCCTGGACGTCGATGACGTGCATTGGACACGGCATGTTCTTTATGACCAGCTGGAAATTGATCTAGATGCGATGGCGTTGGTGTTTCCGACGGTGGTGGGCAACCCAGCGCGCTTTCGCATTATGTTCCGCGTCCCTGACGGTCTTGAACTGAGCCGTCATTCGCTGGCATGGCCAAATGAGAAGGACCCTGACGGATCGATACACAAGGCGCTGATCGCCAAGGCAAAAGCCGCGAAGGAAGCAGGTGATGCGGCGGGTGAAGCCGAGGCGCGGGCTGAGGCGGACGAATATCAGCGCATCACGGTGTTCGAGCTGCGCGGTGGGTTGGTGCAGGATGTATTGCCACCATCGATCCACCCAGGCACGGGTAAACCTTACACCTGGCGCACGCCGCCGAGTGTGAGTGATGGCTTGCCGATGCTGACTCCGGAGTTGCTGTCCATCTGGAACAACTGGGACATCTTCAAGCGAGATGCCGAGGCGGCGTGTCCATGGGCGCCAAAACCGAAAAAACCGCCGGCCAAGGTCATCAAGCGTGCGCCACCGGCAGCCGGTAAGCCCTCGGTGATCGACGAGTTCAATCGCAGTCACGACGTTGAAGAGCTGCTGCGTGCCCACGACTACATCAAGCGCGGCAGTAAGTGGCTGTATCCACACAGCAGCACCGGGCTGCCGGGTGTGACGGTCAGTGATGATGGCAAGGTCTATTCGCACCACGGCGCTGATCCGCTCGCGAACGGTCATCAGAACGATGCGTTCGAGGTGTTCTGCTTGTTGCAACACGGTGGCGATCAGTCGCGAGCTGTGAAGGACGCCGCGCGATTGCTGGGGATGCAGCATTCTTCGCGCCCGGACCCGCGTGATCTTCCCCCGACCCCATCTGGTGACCCGAGCGAGCCGAGCTGTGCGCCGGACGAAGCCAGCGAGGCCGCTCCGGCTTCTGACGGGGGGGCGGGGGAGGTGCTGACGCTTGAACAGATCCTTCGGCGGTATGCGCTGGTGGAAGGCACCACTCACGTGTGGGATTTCGATCAGTCGCGGGTGATGAAGAAGTCGGCATTCGAAGCGCGTGTCGGCAAGCCGCTGGCGAAACAATGGGCGGAAGATACCGAGCACCGCAAGCTGATATCCGATGACCATGTGCGCGACATCGAGCAGTCGCGGCGGATGGCGGGCAAGAAGGGCGGAGCCTTCGGGATGCCGCCAACCGAGCGTTATGTGTACATCGATGGCACCAAGGACGTTTGGGATCGCGAGAAGAAACGCCGTGTTGCTGAGGGTGCCGTGAAAATGGCCCTCGGTGACACGTACCCATTGTGGTTGAACAGCAGCGAACGGCGGGTGGTTGACGTTGACCACATTGTCTTTGACCCGACGATGACCAAAGACCCGAGCGTCTACATCAATACCTTTGATGGTCTGCCGCTGGAGCCGCTCAGGGACGATGCCGCATGTGCCAACTTACGGTGGCTGATCTCGTTTCTATGTAACCACGATGAAAATGCGGCGCTCTGGTTGACTCGCTGGCTGGCGTTTCCGCTGCAGCACCTGGGCGCGAAGATGGATACCGCTGTGCTAATGCATTCCAGCATGGAGGGCTCGGGTAAGAGTCTGTTTTTCGCCGATACCATGGGCAAGTTGTACGGCCAGTACGCCGCGACAGTCGGACAGACCCAGTTGGAAAGCAATTTCAACGCCTGGCAAAGCCGGAAACTTTGGGCCGTGTTCGAAGAGGTGGTTAGCCGCGATCAGCGCTACAACCAAGTGGGCAAGATCAAACATCTGGTCACGGGCAAAACGGTGCGGATGGAATCTAAGTTCATCAATGGCTGGGAGGAGTCCAACCATATGAACGCGGTTTTCTTGAGTAACGAGATCATGCCGTGGCCGATCAGTGACAGCGATCGCCGAATGCTGGTTGTCTGGCCCTTGGATACTTTGCCGGTGGAGCGCCAGAAAGCAATTGGCCGGGAGCTGGAGCAAGGCGGTGTCGCAGCTCTTTATGGCTGGCTGTTGTCGGTTGATTTGGGCGACTTCAATCAGCGGACGCGTCCGCCATCCACTGACGCCCGTGAACGCCTGGTGGCCTTGAGTCGGGCCGGCTGGCAGACGTTCCTGCATCTATGGAAATACAGCGAACTGGGGCAGGGACTCTGGGGGCCTTGTCTTTCTACTGACCTTTACTCGTTGTTCCTGGAGTGGTGTCAGCGCAATAAAGAACACGTGATGAGTCAGACGAAGTTCTCGCTGTTCATCAATTCCGAGGTGGAAAAAACGCGTTCGATACCTTGGACCGATGGCAGTAACCGCAAATTTGGTGCGTTCTTCTTTCCGGTTGATCAGGATGCTTCCCCGCCCCCATCACTGAAGTCGGCCGAGCTGGGTGTAATGGTCGTCGCCTGGCGGGCAAGGGCGAAGCTGGCAGGTTGGAATGTGGACAGCTGGGATCACATTAAGGCGGCTGCCGCATGACTACGCCTAAAAGTGTGTTGGGTGTGTCGGGTGTGTGTCGGGTTGGTTTTGGCTACCCAACACAGTTTCAGTCCTTTGTTTTCGTGGTCTTCCGGCTGTTGTGTTGGGTGTGTTGGGTTTGGCGTCGCGGGCGCGCATGCGTGACGTTATTTGCACTGAAGACAACGGTAAGAGTTTTTTCTTATGCGAGGACAGAAAAACCCAACAAACCCAACACACTCAACTCACAGTTAATAAGAGTATTGATTTTAAAGGGATTTATTTGTGTTGGGTTTGTGTTGGGTAACGGGTTTTCTGTGTTGGGTTCGGTTTTTCGGGGGGTAGGGCGATGATCGAGGCAATGGAAGTGCTGCTGAAGCACTGGGGCGAGCAACTTCGGAGTAATGGCGAGGTGGGGGGGATGGGTAGCCCGATGGCAACGATCATGGAGTGGGGCGGATGTGCACCGCGCGGCACTCCCGGATCGCGGATCATTATGGGGGCTGGTGCGGGGCCTGATGCAGTTGCTCAGGAAATCGGTGCGGCTCTTTCCGAGATCGCTCGACAAGATGGACGGGGAGAAAGGCTGCAACAGTTGGCGGTCTTGCGCTACGGCTACGACCCTGCACCAACCTGGGCTTCGCAAATGCATGAACTGGGATATGTGTCCAAGGCGAAGCAAACCTACTACGACCTTGTGCACAGTCTTCATGTGCGACTCTTTGAGGTGCTGGCTGAACGCAAAGATGCACGTAAGTGGCTAACCGCTGGTCGGGGCGTTTTACCTCAAAGTCTCCTCAAAGTTGCGTCAAAGTTGCGTCGAGCGGGTTAACCGAAAATGCCCTCTTTTCGGTTCCGTACTCAGGGGGTAAAAAGTCACCACGATATGAATTCTGCGCCTCGGCGCTTCCCCCGAGCACGTGCTGTGCACCGTCCTGGCAAGCGCCACGACACTGAAAACCCTGCCCTCGGGCGGGGTTTTCTTTTTGTGTTTGGCGCGCTCTTCCACTTGAGGCACAACATGACAAATGAGCAGCAAGCGCTGGCAGAGATGCCGATTTGGTTAGTTATCGTCCTGGCCTTAGTCGGTGGCGTATCCGGTGAAATGTGGCGAGCCGACAAGGACGGTGCACGGGGCTGGGCGTTGCTGCGGCGACTGGCGCTTCGGTCCGGTGCCTGCATTGTCTGCGGGGTGTCGGCGATGATGCTGATGATCGGCGCGGGCATGACGATCTGGACGGCGGGCAGCTTGGGTTGCCTGACCGCGATGGCCGGCGCTGATGTCGCCATCGGTCTTTACGAACGCTGGGCCGCCAAGCGGCTGGGCGTTTCCGAAGTGCCACCTGCCAGTGGCGAACAGGGGTGACGAATCGCGGCGGGGCGCCGAAAACCGCCGGGGACCCTGGGGTTATTCGGGGGGTACGGGGTCGGAAACCCGCGGGAAAGTGTTAGCGGCAGGGTTGCCAGCTTACTGAAATTCAATCCATTGAAATCGAAAGGTTCCATTGAAAAGCCGTTGAAAAGGAGGGCTTATGACAGAACCAATGTACCTGTCAAAGAGCGCCTTCGCGGCTCGGATCGGCAGGGCGCCCAGCTACATCACCTGGTTGAAAAACAACAACCGCCTGGTGCTGACCGCCGACGGGAAACAGGTCGATGTCACGGCCAGTGAAGCGTTGATTCGCGACACCGCTGACCCCAGCAAAACCGCTGTCGCTGACCGCCACCACCAAGACCGGCTTCAGCGTGACGTTTACAGCCAGCTATCCAGCCAGGCCGAGCCGACTTCAACGGCTGCGCCGCAGCTCGCGATCATCCCTGCGGGGCAGCTCCCCGACTTCCAGAAGGCCCGCGCACTGCGCGAGCACAACCTGGCGCAGCTCGCTGAGATCGAATTGCACAAGGCCAAGGGCTCGCTGGTGGCCATGGCGGCGGTGCAGACCGGTGCCTACAACGCCGGTCGCATGCTGCGCGATCAACTGCTGGGGATGCCGACGCAACTGGCTCCGGAACTGGCGTCGATGACCGACCCTTGGGAAATCGAAAAGCACCTCACGGCGGCGATTCGCCGCTCGCTGGAAGACGCCGAACGCATGTCTTCAGCGGACCTTGAACACGCACTGACCACGAGTTAAGCCTATGCCCACGGAAATTCCTGACGGTGCAGAGGTGTACCGCGAGGCGTATTTCCGTGGGCTACGGCCTGACCCGGATGTCTGGATCGATCAGTGGGCCGATGAGTACATGCGGATCCCGCGTGACACCGGCGCCGCTGAGCCGGGCCAATATCGCACCTCGCGTACACCGTATGCCCGTGAGCCGATGCGTTGTCTGTCGCCCGCTCACCCCTGCAAGCGCGTGATCACCATGGTCGCGTCACAGTTGATGAAAACCCAGATCGGTCTGAACTGGATCGGCGGCCTTATGCACATGGCGCCGTCGAATATCCTGGCGCTGCTGCCGAGCCTCGGCCTGGCCAAGCGGGTGTCCTCGCGGATCGGCAAAACCATCAAGGCTACGCCGGTGCTGCGTGAACGTGTGGCGGCCAACCGCTCGCGGGATTCGCGCAATACGATGGACACCAAGGAGTTCGAGGGTGGCACGTTATACGTCACCACCGCCGGCTCGGCCGCCAACTTGTCAGAGCTGTCGGCGCGATATGTTTATGGCGACGAGATCGACCGCTGGGAAGTGGACATCGGCGAGGAGGGCGACCCCATCGAACTGGCGGAAACCCGGGGCAGTACCTTTGGCCGTAACGCCAAGTTCTACTTTTCCAGCTCGCCAACGATCAAGGGGGCCTCGCGAATCTCTGATCTGTTCGACGGCAGTGACCAGCGTCATTACTACGTGCCGTGCCCGTATTGTGGCCACATGCAGGTGCTTGAGTGGGAAAACCTTCTCTACTCGGCCGACTTCAGCGTAGTCCATTACAAGTGCGCGGCGTCCGGGATGGACTGTGACGTGCTGATCGATGAGTACCACAAGGGCGAAATGCTCGCCAAAGGCGAGTGGCGCGCCCATGCCGAGGGCGACGGCGAAACGGTGGGTTTCCACCTCAACGCGCTGTATTCGCCGCTGGGTTGGATGGACTGGAAGTCGCTGGCCAAGCAATTCGAGAAGGCGAAAAAGGCCCAGGTAAAAGGCGATCTCGAGCCCATGCAGGTGTTCTACAACACCCGTCTGGCGAAGGTGTGGGACGCGGCTCAAGAGCAGACCAAAGCCGACGTCCTGAGGCAGCGGGCGCGGTTGGAAGGCTATACCCTTGGCTCGCTGTCAGCGGCGGTGATGATGATCACCGGCGCTGTCGACGTTCAGGCCAACCGGCTGGAGTTTATGGCCATGGGCTGGGGCGTCGGCATGGAGCGTTGGGTCGTGGACTACCAGGTGGTCTCCGGCGATCCCGCAGACGAACGCACCTGGGCGGCGCTGGACGAATTGCTCAAGGCTAAATACCGCCATCCCTGCGGTGTGGCTCTGGGTATTCTGGCGGTGGCCGTCGACTCCGGTGGTCACCACACCGATGAGGTCTACCAGTTCTGCCGGGTACGTCGTTGGCGCAACGTGTTTGCCATCAAAGGTGCGAGCAAGCCCGGCAAGCCGGTCATTGCCCAACGCCCGTCCATGGTCGACGTGACCTGGAAAGGCCAGACCGAACGCAACGGTGCCGAACTGTGGTTCGTTGGTACCGACACGGCCAAGGACTGGATCTACAACCGCTACCCGTTCGAGTCAGGGCCGGGCGCGTTGCACTTTGCCAATGACCTGCCGGACGACTTCTTCGACCAGTGCGTCGCGGAGCGCAAGGTCGCGCGCTACGTGCGCGGTCACAAGCGCATCGAATGGGTCAAGGGCAAGGCCGAACGCAACGAAGCGCTCGACCTGATGGTGTATTGCCTGGCCATGGCGCATTACCTGGGCCTCAACCGTTACAAGGAACACGACTGGGAGCGCGTGCGTCAGTCCCTGGCGCAGTCTGGTCTATTCGACGACGCATTGGGCATCAAGCCTGTTCAAGGCGAACGCATCACTGGAACAGCAGCCCCCGTTGCTGCATCGCAATCGGCTCCGCAATCCATTGCTCCGGTCGTGCAATCACGACCGGCTGCATCGCCACCTCAACGCCGCAGCTCCACCAGCGGTTACCTGAAGAGACGCTGATATGTCATTTACCCAGAAGCACCTCGACGCGGTTGAGGCAGCCATTGCTCGCGGTGAAAAAACCGTGCGCTACACCGACCGTACCGTGGAATACCGCACCGTCGACGAACTGCTCAGGGCGCGCGAAGAGATTCGTTCGTCACTGGTCAACGCTGCCGGACCCCGTTCGCGTGCGGTTCGGCTGTACCACGGGGGCAAAGGACTCTAATGGCTCGCTATCCGACGCTAACCCGTAACGGATTCGTGTTGCCGTCGAACATCAAGGCCAGTTACGAAGGCGCCGGAGAGGGCCGTCGCTCCACTGGCTGGGATGCTCCCGACAACGGGATCAACAGCATCAACACCCCGGCACTGCGCAACCTGCGCTCGCGCTCTCGGGCTGCGGTTCGCAACGACCCGTACGCCTTCAACGTGATCGACAAGCGCGTCAGCAACCTGATCGGCACGGGCATCACGCCTCGGCCGACCACTGACGACGATGCGCTACGCAAGTTGCTGCAGGAGCTGTGGGGCGATTGGGTCGATGAATCGGATGCGGATGATCGTACCGACTTCTACGGCCAGCAGGCCCTGGTGGCGCGCACCGTCGAAACCTCGGGCGAATGTTTTGTGCGGCTGCGACCGCGCAGCCTGGACGAAGGTTTGGCGGTTCCGCTGCAGCTGCAGATCCTGGCACCGGAGTTCGTGCCGCACGACAAATTCGAGACCACCAAAAACGGCAACGTCATCCGCGCCGGCATCGAGTTCACTCCCGGCGGCAAGCGGGTGGCGTACTGGATGTACCTGTCGCATCCGCGTGATGCGGCTTCGTTGAATGCTGGTTTCAACCAACTGGTGCGCGTACCGGCTGCTCAAGTGCTGCACATCTTCGAACCGGTCGAACCCGGCCAACTGCGTGGGGTGCCGCGCTTGTCACCGGTGCTCAAGCGCCTGCGCAGTCTCGACAACTACGATGACGCGGTGTTGTTCCGCCAAGAGGTAGCCAACCTGTTTGCCGGCTTTATCAAACGGCCCACGCCGGAATCTGGGCCGGTTCCCAGAGATCCAGTGACCGGCGCGCCGCTGAGCCTGGATCGCGACGGGTTTACGCCGATGGTGGCGCTGGAGCCCGGCACCATGCAGGAGCTGGGGCCGGGTGAAGAGGTGGAATTCTCCAAGCCGCCGGACGCGGGCAACAACTATCCGGACTTTATGCGCCAGCAATTGATGGCGGCAGCCGCCGGTTCCGGCACGCCTTACGAGATTCTCACCGGCGACATGCGCGGGATCAACGACCGGGCGCTACGGGTGGTGCTCAACGAGTTTCGGCGTCGCCTGGAACAACTGCAGTTCAGCGTTTACGTCCACCAGCTCTGTCGCCCAGTGCGCGCGGCCTGGATGGACATGGCGGTGTTGTCGGGTGTCCTGGTGCTGGGCGATTACGCGCAGAAACGCCGCGACTACCTGCGTACCCGTTGGGTGCCGCAAGGCTGGGCGTACATCCAGCCAGTCCAGGACGTGCAGGCTCGACGGATGGAAGTGCAGGCCGGCTTTGCCTCGCGTAGCGAGATGGTGCTGCGCACCGGCTACGACGCCGAAACGGTCGATCTGGAAAACGCCGCCGATCTGGCGCGTGCCACCGCATTGGGCCTCAACTACAACACCCTGGATGCCGTCGAGCCAATCGACGACAAGGAGCAATCATGAGCAAACAAGCGCGACCGCGCATTTACAACCGCGCCGGCCAGCGCGTAGAGGTTCAGGACAAAACCTGGTACGCCGTGCAGGCCAGCGGCGAGGCCGCCGAGCGGGTGATTGAGGTCTTCGTTTACGGTGAGATTGGCGGCTGGGGCATTACCGCCAATCAATTCGTGCAGGACCTGCGCGCCATGGACGACGGTGTGTCACCGGTGGTCGCCGCGTTCAACAGCATTGGCGGCGACCTATTCGACGGGCTGGCCATGCACAACGCGCTGTCGCGTCTGGGCGAACGCTGTACGGGGCGGATTGATGCACTGGCCGCCAGTGCCGCCAGCGTGGCGGTGTGCGGCGCCCACAAGGTCGTGATCGCGGCCAACGCCATGCTGATGATTCACAACCCTTGGACCTATGCGGCCGGCGATGCCGAAGACTTCCGCAAGGTGGCCGATGTTCTTGACCAGACGATGGAAGCAATCATTGCCGCGTACAAGGCCAAAGCGCCGGACATCGATGAGGTCGAATTGCGGCGGCTGGTCGCCGCTGAAACCTGGCTGACCGCCAATGAAGCCGTGGCCCTGGGCCTGGCCGATGAAGTCGGCGACGGGATCAAGGTCAAGGCGTGCCTCGGGCAGGGCGGTGTACTGCAGCGTTACCAGCACGCACCGGCTGAGTTGCTGGCCCAGCTCGACGAACCACCTGAAGAAGATCCGGACCTGGAACCAATCGAACCGCCGCTGGTGCCGCCGGTAGTCGACTCGGCCAAGTTGGCGCTGATGATCACCCAGCGCTGCGCGGAGGGCGGCATCAGCAACCTGGTCGCACCGCTGCTCAGTTCGACCCAGCTCGAAAGCGAAGAGATCGTCCTGGCCGGCTTGACCCGCGCCAAGGCGGTTAATGACCTCTGCGTGGCGGCCCGCTTGCCGGAGTTCAGCGCCGAATACGTCGCGGCGGGGCTGGATGCTGCAGCGGTTCGCGCGCGTCTGTTCGACAAGATCGTCACCAGCGGCAAGGGCTTTGAAATCGACAACAGCCTGCCGCTGGACAACGACCCGGCACCGAAGGTGCTGGCCAAACAACCTGACCCCACCTCGATCTGGGCTTCGCGACAAGCGGCCCAATCTGGAACCGCGCACGGCGCAAAAGGAGCAAGAGCATGACCATCAAAAAAGAGCCGATCCACGCGGGTGAGTTTCTGCTGTCCGAAGGCGCCGGAAACATTTCTCGGGAAACGATCAATGTCGCCGCCGGTCCTGCGCTGAACCCGGGCCAAGTCCTCGGTCTGGTGACGGCCTCGGGCGAGTTTGCGCCGTATGCCCCGGCCGCTGAAGACGGTACCCAATCTGCTGTGGCGATCCTTTACGGGCCGTTGGGCGAGTCGGACATCGTGCGCCGTGGTCGTGCCGTGGTGCGCCTGGCGGAGGTCAGCGAAGTGCACCTGACCGGGTTGGACCCTGAGGCCGAAAAAGACCTGGCCACTCATTTCCTGATCGTCCGCTAGGACCTTTAGTCACGTTTACCCAACCTGCCTTGAGCGGTTTTTTTCATTTCTGGAGAGTACCCATGGCCGAGATCGCCATTTTTGACGACGAAGCGTTTACCGTTACCGCGCTGACTGCTGCCCTCAACGATCAACCCTACCTGCCGGGTCGCATCAGCGCCCTGGGCCTGTTCCGTGAGGAAGGCATCACCACCCTGACCGTCCAGATTGAAAAGGACGGTGACACCCTGGCGCTGGTACCGGCGGGTGAGCGCGGTAGCTCTGGCCTGGTGGTTGCGGCCAGCAAGCGCAACCTGATCCCGTTCAACACCGTGCACCTGCCGGAGCGTTTCACCATCAAGGCTGATGAGATCCAGGGCATTCGCGCCTTTGGTACGCGCACCGAGTTGCAGGCGGTGCAGGACGTGGTCAATACCCGTCTAGCCAAAGCGCGCCGTCAGTTGGACGCGACCCACGAGTTCCAGCGCATGGGTGCGCTCAACGGTCTGATCCTTGATGCCGATGGTTCGACCGTGCTGCTGGACCTGTATGACCGCTTCGGTGTGCAGCGTCAAAAGCTCTCCATGGGCTTGGTGGATCAAAGCACGGAACTACGGGTGAAGTGCCTCGAAGCGCTGGATATGCAAGAAGACGCGCTCGGCGCCGTGACCAGCACCAGTTCTCGCGCCTTCTGCGGCAAGAACTTCTGGAGCAAGCTGATC
Organism: Pseudomonas sp. PS02303; assembly: GCF_029959925.1. Taxonomy (NCBI): domain Bacteria; kingdom Pseudomonadati; phylum Pseudomonadota; class Gammaproteobacteria; order Pseudomonadales; family Pseudomonadaceae; genus Pseudomonas; species Pseudomonas sp. PS02303. The sequence continues at coordinate 49,162 of NZ_JASCOM010000009.1, read as the reverse complement.
GCCCATAAAGCGGTTGTTAAAACCTATGAAGGAACGCTCCAAGCTGCAGCGTTGCGAGGTGATGCACGGGAAAGTTTCGAGTTCGGCGGCATTACCTGGGAACGCTACCGTGGCAAAGTGGCCGGTGTGTCGTTCGTCCATGACGACAAGGCGCTGCTGGTCCCTGAGGGCGTACCGGATCTGTACATCTCGGTATTCGCACCGGCCGACTACATGGAAACGGTCAACACCCAGGGCATCCCGTACTACAGCAAAATCGAGCCGATGCAGTTCGGCAAGGGCATGGCCGGTGAGGCGCAGTCCAACCCGCTGCACCTGTGCACCCGACCTCGCGCCCAGATCCTGCTGGAGCTCTGACCGTGAGTTTTCGCGATCTGATCGCCGAGGTCGACGCGGTGGTGTTCGAAACGCTGGGCGACACGGCTCGGATCGAGGGTCGCGAAGAACCGGTGTTCGGCATGTTCGCCGCGCCCTGGTTGCAGCCGAAGCTCGGCAAACTCAATACCGGCTTACGTGAGCCTCGGTTCGAGATCCGCGTCAGCGATTCGCACGGCCTTGTGCGCGGGCTGCTGGTCAGCATCGATTTGCCGGCCTTGCATGGCGGTGGCGATTACGACCTGCTGCAGCTGGAACCGGGCGGCGACGGTCTGGTCGCCTTGATCCTGAGGTTACGCCCATGAGTGTCGGTAGCCATTTCAAACCCTCGGCCGGCGGCGGGATGATCTCCATTCAGTCGTCGGCCGCAGACCTGCAGGCGTTTCAGGACTTTGCCAAGTTGGTGCCCAAGGCGGCGGCAACGGCGCACCGCCGCGCGATCAACAAGACGTTGGGCTGGTTGCGCACGCACATTGCCCGGGCCGTCAGTCGGCAGGAGCGCATTGCCGTCGCGGCGGTGCGTCAACGGCTGCGCAGTTACCCGGTGTCCGGTGGGGCGTCGAGCGGCAAATTGTGGTTCGGTTTGAACGCCATCGAGTCCAGCCGGATCGGCCGAGCGCGGCAGACCGGCAGCGGCGTATCGGTAGCCGGGCGACGGTATCAGGGGGCGTTCCTGAAGAAGGTCTACGGCAACAAACCGGACATCTGGATTCGCACCGCGAGCAAGCATTTCAACGCGGACGATTATCCCGACAGCACGGTGTCTCCCGGTCGTGGGCCGAGTTCGGGGTGGGTCGCGGAACACGGCAGTCGTTTTCCCCTGGCCAAGGCCAAAGTCTCGCTGGAGCAGGCTCGACCACACTTCAATAGTTGGGTGCAAAAGGCTGATGAGCGCCTGCTGGAGATCCTGAAACAGGAGCTCAACTTTGAGCTGCAGAAATACCTCAAGAGGATCGCTTAATGGCTGAGCAACCTTTTAGCCTGGATCAGCTTTACCAGGCGATCGAGCAACACCTGGTGACCCATCTGCCAGGGGTTCAGACCGTGAGTGCCTGGCCGAACATCGAAGACCGCATTGCGTTACCGGCGGTGTTTCTGGAACTGGCCGAGATTGAGCCGGGGGTCGATATCGGCACGGGCGAAACCACGTTGGTGTGCAAGTTCGAGGCGCGCATCATTGTCGACCCGATCCGGCCCCTTCATCAGCAGCAGGCGGTGCAACTGGCCACCCAGCTCGCCGTGATTCTGCGGGCACAGACCTGGGGTTTGCCAGTCGAACCCGCCGAGTTCGTTCAGGCCCTGCAAGACTGGACGCAGCCGGTGTTGGATGGTTACACCGTTTGGCTGGTGGAGTGGACGCAACAGGTGTATGTCGGCCCCGAGGAGTGGCCTTGGCCTGATCAGCCGCCGGGCATGCTGCTGTTTGGGTTTAACGAAGACGTCAAAGCGGACTTTGTGCCAGCGGAGGACCTGTGAGCGGCTACGCCAGCGCCCAGCATGACCGCATGCTCGCTGGGGTGGTCAAGGCTTGTTATGTGGTGGCGGTGGATTTGGCCGCATCGCCGCCGGTGTGCCGCGTCTCGGATGGCGAGTGGGTCAGCGCCTGGGTGCGCTGGCACAGCATCGCGGCCGGTAAGGCCAGGCACTGGCGTGCGCCGTCCATGATGGAGCAGGGGACGTTGGTCAGTGCCAGCGGTGACGTGGCACAAGGCACGTTTATCCCAGGCTTGTATGGCAATGCCGGTCCTCCACCGGATAACCGCGATCACGTGGAAGTCTGGCGCTTTGATGATGGTGGTTCGCTGGTCTACGACTGGCAGGCCAAGAGCTACAGCATCACCCTGCCGAGCGGCACGGTGACCATCAAAGTCGCCAGCACTGAAGCGGTTATTACAGACAGCGCCGTGAACGTGACCACCGGCAACATCAACCTCAAAGCGGCGGTGATCATCGACGGCGCGTTGCACGTCACGAAGGGCATCACCAGTGCCGGCGCGATTATCGATGCCGGCGGTAACAGCAACCACCACACGCATTAATTTCAATCCACGACAGCCCGCCAGTGCGGGCTTTTTCATGCCTGGAGAAAACATGGCCAAGACCGTCGACGCACTTGTCTCCGACGAACCAGCGTTCGCATCACCGCCTCGGGAACCGCTGCTGCTTACTGCATCGGCGACACCGGAACTGCTGAAATTCTGCGATCAGGTTTACACGTCGCGCACCCTGATCATTCCAGCCAGCGGCCGTACGCTGCCGGTGGCCAAGGGGCTGGCCGAAGTGCTGCCAACCGATACCGAGGCCGTCGCCTTCCTGAAGGCCCACGCTGAATTTAAGCCGCTGAAGGAGTGATGTAGATGATCGGAATGGACCGCCAGACCGGCCTGCCCATTTCCGGCATCGCGCACTTACGCCAATCCATCGCCGACATTCTGGGCACGCCGTTAAGCAGTCGCCGGCACCGAATGGAGTACGGCAGCAAGTTGCGGCGGTTTGTGGACTTGCCCGTCAATGAGGGCTGGAAAAGCGCCGTACAGGCGGAAGTCGCTCGTGCCCTTGGGCGCTGGGAGCCGCGTTTGAAACTGGATCAGGTGCGTGTCCTTTCCGTGATCGGCGGGCAAATCAACTTGAAGATCGTCGGGCAGTACCTGGGCGACGGCGTCACGCTGGAGGTAGCCGTATGAGTATCGTGGATCTGTCGTCCTTGCCGGCGCCGACCGTGCTGGAGCCGCTGGACTTCGAAGAGACATATCAGGAAAACCTGGGCGTCTTTCGCGGGTACATGGGCGGCAACTGGACCGCCGCACTGGAAAGCGATCCGGTGGTCAAGGTGCTGGAGGTCGGCGCGTATATCAAGGTCGTCAACCGTGCCCGGGTCAATGATGCCGGCAAGGCGGTCTTGCTGGCGCACGCCATCAAGGGCGACCTTGATCACCTGGGCGCGAACGTCAATCTGAAGCGCCTGGTCATTCAGGCCGAGGATCTGCTGGCGGTGCCCCCGGTGCCGGAAGTCAAAGAAGACGACGACCCGTTTCGCGAGCGCATCCAGTTGGCCTATGAGGGGCTGACCACGGCCGGGCCGCGTAACAGCTACATCCTGCATGCGCGCAACGCCTCGGGGCTGGTGGCGGATGCCACGGCCGAAAGCCCGGCGCCCTGTTACGTGACGGTCACGGTGCTGGGTTTGGACGGGCAAGGCGTGGCACCGCCGGAGCTGCTGGCCACGGTGACCGCCGCGCTGAATGACGATGACGTGCGGCCGGTGTGTGATCGTGTGACGGTGCAGAGCGCCCAGGTCATCCCCTACCAAATCAGCGCGATTCTGCACATGGCCAGCGCCGGCCCTGAAGCGGATGCCAGTTTGGCCGAGGCGAAAAGTCGATTGGCGGCCTGGATCAATCCGCGCAAACGACTGGGCGTTGAGGTGGCGCGCTCCGGCGTGGATGCGCAGCTGCACGTTGCCGGTGTGTCCCGAGTTGAGCTGGTCGGCTGGCAGGACCTGGCCCCGACCAAGGCGCAGGCGGCGTTCTGTACGGGCTACACCGTGACGCTGGCGGGCTGATATGAAAAGCCTACTGCCGATCAACAGCACGCAACTGGAACGGGCTATGGAGGCGGCGTTCTTCGAGAAAACGATTGTCCCACTGCGCGACCTTTACAACGCCGATACCTGCCCGGTGCACTTGCTGCCGCATCTGGCGTGGGCGTGGTCGGTGGATCGCTGGGACTACCGATGGACCGAGGCGACCAAGCGCGCCGCCATCAAGGCCTCTTACTACATTCATGCCCACAAGGGGACCATCGGTGCGTTGCGTCGGGTGGTCGAGCCCCTGGGCTACCTGATCGAAATCATCGAGTGGTTCAACACCGTGCCGATGGGCGTGCCGGGCACCTTCGCACTGAAGGTCGGCGTTCTCGACACGGGTATCACCGAGGAAATGTATCAGGAGCTAGAGCGGCTGATTGACGACGCCAAGCCCGTCACCCGGCACCTGACGGGGCTGGCGATCAGCCTCGAAACACAAGGTCTTTTGAACATCAGTGTTGCCCTGTACGAGGGCGACGTAATCGACGTTTACCCGCCGGTCATGCGTGACATCGAGGTCACCGGGACCATCGGCGTGGTCGGGCGTGAACACTCGATAGATACTCTGGATATTTACCATGGTTGATGTGAATTCTCAGTTTTTCGCCATCCTCACGAAAGTGGGGGAGGCCAAGCAGGCGAACGCTGACGCGCTCGGTGTTCCCTGGAAGATCACCGAAATGGCGTTGGGCGATGCCAACGGCACCGACCCGATCCCGGATCGCCTGCAAACCAAACTGATCAACGAATGGCGCCGCCGTCCGCTGAATCAGCTTCGGGTGGACCCGGTCAACCCGGCGGTGATTATCGCCGAGCAGATTATCCCGGCCGACGAGGGTGGGCGCTGGATTCGCGAAATCGGTTTGTACGACGCGGACGGCGATCTGGTGGCGGTGGCCAACTGCGCGCCGAGCTTCAAGCCATTGCTGTCGCAAGGCTCCGGCCGCACGCAAGTGGTGCGGATGAATTTCATTGTGTCCAGCTCCGGCAACATCACGCTCAAGATTGACCCGGCGGTGGTGCTGGCGACTCGCGAGTATGTTGATCAACGGATCATGGAAGAGCTTTATAAGCTCGACAACAAGCAGTCTGTGCGCGTGGCCACCACGGTCAACATCGCGTTGGCGGGTCTGCTGACCATCGACGGCATCGCGCTGGCGGCCGGTGATCGGGTGTTGGTGAAAAACCAGACGGTGGCCAAGGACAACGGTTTGTATATCGCGGCGGCGGGCGTGTGGGCGCGGTCGGCGGATGCTGATACCAATGCCGAGGTGACCTCGGCGCTGTTGGTGTCGGTCGAGCAGGGCGCCACGCTGGCAGACACCCGTTGGCAGTTGGTCACGGATGGAGTGATTGTCCTCGGCACCACGTCGTTGACGTTCCAGAACGTGACGCAAGGTTTTGCTCCAATCAACGCGCCGGCCCTGATCAGTCCCACGGCGAATACCCCGGCTCAGTTCGACAACTCCAAGTTGCTGGCTAACACGGAGTTCGTGCAGCGCTCTCAGGGTAACTTTAGTGGTCAGACAGCACTTACTTTGCCCGCGACAATTACCCCCGCGATGGCCGGCAGTCGCATTGTGCTTTCGGGCTCTGGGACGCTAACCCTGCCTGCTTATTCAGCCTGCGCTGTAGGGTCAAAGTTCTATATTTTTAACGCATCAGGGGGGCCAGTAACAGCAGTTCGCCAGGGCACTGACAATATCGCGGCGTTCTCCGTAGCGCTTTCAAGTTTCACAATACAGTTGAACTCTAACGCTGTTATCGCAGTTGGCGGCAATTACTTTGTGCTTGAGGAAGGTCTTTCCTCATTGAAGTACTCCAATGAATTCTTGGCGGTACTTGCGCCAAGCGGGTATCAGAAAAGCCCATCCGGGTATGTCGATCAGTGGGGCGTTATCCCGGCTATTCCTGCGGGTGGTTCTGTGCTGATTACGTTCTATATGGCTTTTCCGACCACCGCCACGGGATTTGCCGTAACAGGTGGCGCATCTGCGGCCGGTTTTCCTGGGGTTAACTTTCAAAGTGTGTCTGCGAGCCAGGTGCGCGTCTGGAATCAGTCCACGACCGCAGCCACTCAGGCGGGGAATTACCGAGTCAGTGGTTACTAAAGGGGGGATTTTATGTTTGCTTCAAAATCAACATTTGGTTTTTACGATCCGTTGATTCATGACTCTATGCCGGGCGACGTGGTGGAAATCACAACTGAGGCGCATGCCGAGCTGATGGTGGGGCAAGGCGCTGGCCAGGTGATTACCTGGGGCGATGATGGCTATCCGTTTTTGATTGATCCGCCACCGCAACCGCCTGAGGTGGTCGTGGAGGTAGAGCGGGCATGGCGTGATGTTCAGCTTGCCGCCACGGATGGCGTCGTGACTCGCCATCGTGATGAGCGGGAAGAGGGGATTCCAACCACTCTCACGCCTGAGCAATACGCCGAGCTGCAAGTCTACCGGCGCCAGTTGCGCGACTGGCCGCAAGGCGCCGAGTTTCCCCTGGTGGATCACCGCCCGGTGGCCCCGGGTTGGCTGACCGGCCCGCTTCAATAAACGCCCCGCACTGACGGGGCTTTTTCTTTTCCGTTACGCGTAACACGAACACCCCTCACAGCCTCGCTTAAGCGGGGCTTTTTCGTTTCTGGAGATTGAACGTTATGAGTTTCTTTCACGGCGTCACCACCACCGTGGTCGATACGGGCGCACGCACTATCTCGCTGCCGTCGTCTTCCATCATCGGGCTGTGCGATACCTTCGCCCCGGGCGTTCTTGGCGGTGGTACGGCCAAGGCTGGTGAGCTGAAGTTGATCACCTCTGAGCGCGAAGCCATTGCCGCCTTTGGCGCTGACTCAGCGATTACCAAAGCCTGTAAGGCGATCTATACCAAGGCCAAGGCGGTGATTGTCGCCATCGGCGTGCCGAAGTTGGAAGATGCGGCGCTGCAAACCTCGGCGATCATTGGCGGGGTTCTGGCTTCCGGCCAGCGCACCGGTCTACAGGCTTTGCTCGATGGCAAAAGCCTGTTCAACGCCCAGCCGCGGCTGTTGATCGCACCGGGGCATACGGCTAAGCAGGCGGTGGCCACCGCGCTCGATAGCCTGGCGCAGAAGCTGCGCGCCATCGGCATTATCGATGGGCCGGGCACCACCGATGAGGCGGCCATGGCCTACGCCGATAACTTTGGCAGCCGCAACCTGTTCATGGTTGACCCAGGCGTGCAGTACTGGGACACCGACCTCAGCCAGACCGTTGATGCCCCGGGTTCGGCCTGGGTGGCGGGCTTGTTCGCCTGGACGGATGCGGAATATGGCTTCTGGGCTTCGCCGTCGAACAAGGAGTTCACCGGTATCACCGGCACGACCCGGGCTGTCGAGTACTTGGACGGCGACGCGACGTGCCGGGCCAACCTGCTGAACAACGCCAATATCGCGACGATTATTCGCGACGACGGCTATCGCCTGTGGGGCAACCGCACGCTGTCGAGTGATCCGAAATGGGCGTTCGTTACCCGCGTGCGCACGCTGTTCATCCTCATGGATGCGGTGCAAGCCGGTCACAAATGGGCGGTTGACCGCTCGATCACCAAGACCTACGTCAAGGATGTGACGGACGGCCTGGAGGCGTTCATGCGCGACCGAGTGGCTGAAGGCGCAGTGATCAACTTCGAAGTGTTCCCGGACGCCGAGCTGAATACGGCCAGCCAAATTGCCCAGGGCAAAGTGTATTGGCGCATCCGTTTCACCGACGTGCCGCCGGCCGAAAACCCGAATTTCCTTTTCGAAGTCACCGATCAGTGGATGACCGAAGTTCTCGAAGCAGCCTAAGGGGCCTAGTCAATGATTCCTCAAACTTTGTTTAACACGAACCTGTTTGTTGACGGCGTGAACTTCGCCGGCGACGTGCCGAGCCTGACGCTGCCCAAGCTGACCACCAAGACCGACGAGTATCGCGGCGGCGGCATGGCCGGTGCCATCGAGATGGACCAGGGCCTGGAAAAAATGGAGGCGTCCTTTGTTACCAAGGGCGTACGTCGTGAGTCGTTGAAGTTCTTCGGGCTCGCCGATGGCACGGCCTTCAATTCGACGTTCCGTGGCGCCTTCAAGGGTCAAAAGGGCGCGGTGACGGCCGTGGTCGCCACCCTGCGCGGCCGGCTCAAAGAGGTCGACCTGGGCGACTGGAAAGCCGGTGATCCGGCCGAGATTAAACACGCCATCGCGGTCGCTTACTACAAGCTCGAAATCGACGGTCGACTGATGTACGAAATCGATATGGTCGCCGGTGTGCAGGTGATCGACGGCAAAGACCAACTCCTCGACGTGCGCAACGCGCTCGGCCTCTAAGGGAATAGATCCAGATGATGAATCAAGTTGAAAAAGCGTTGCCGTCCTGGCTTTTGGTCACCGCCACACACGCCGTCGTGACCCTCTCGCGTCCCAGCGAAGCCAACGGGGTTCAGGTCGATACAGTCACCCTGCGCTCGCCGACGTTGCGCGAGGAACGTGCCGCCGACCGCGCGGCGCAAGGGGATGCCGAACAACGCGAGCTGATGCTGTTTGCCGGTCTGACCGAGATGGGCCTCAAGGACATTGAAGGCCTGAAGCTGTTGGACTACCACCGCCTGCAGGAAGGCTACTCGCGGTTGGTACCGCAACTCACCGATCCGACGATGCTGCCGGCCTGGTTGTCGGTCGGGGCGGACAACGTTCAGGTGACGCTGTCGTGCCCGAGCGAAGTCAGTTCGGTAAAGCTTGATGTGTTGAACCTTCGTTCCCCAACCGTGCGCGAAGTGCGGGCGGCGGATCGGGCGGCTAGTGGCAATGCAGAACAGCGCGAGCTGACTTTGTTTGCTGAGTTGACCGGTGCCAGCATTGCCGATCTGGAGGGCCTGAAACTGGTGGACTACTACCGCTTGCAGGCCGGCTATTTTCGCCTGGTGCACGACGACGGGGTTTGATCCCGGGGTTATGAAAATGGCGGCGAAGCGTCTGGCGGCGGAAACCGGATTTTCCGCCTCCGAAATTCAGACGATGCCTTTTGCCGAGATGGTCTGGTGGCTCACGGATTGAGCCGCTACCGGTAATGCTGTGCAACGGGGAGCCATAACATGGCGAACAAGATCGCCCTCGGGCTGGTGATTGGCGGCGCCGTCAGTTCGACGGTCGGTGCTGCGTTCAAAGACGTGACGGGGCGCATCAAGCGCCTCGAAGCGGAAGGCAACAAGGCGCGCGTACTGCAGCGCACGATTGGCGACACCATTCGCCTGCGTGATGAATGGAAGAAGGCTCACGACAGTGGTGCCGCCGGGGCATCCAAACTCCTCAGCCGATTGAATTCGAATCTCGACAGTTTGAAAAAACAGGGCGTCGAGGTCGGCCGGCTGGGCAAGGCATATCAGGCCATGGGCCAAGCCGCGAAAAAGGCCGAGTTTAAAGCCAAAGGTTATCAGCAGCTCGATGCCGGCAAGTCCGGCATGAGGAGTGCGGTCGGCGCAGCAGTGGTCGGTGTCGGTGCCATGGCGGTGCCGACGAAGGTCAGTGCGGACTTCGGCGCCATTGTCCGTGACATCGCGATCAAGGCCGGGATTGCCAACAAGCCACAAGAACAGGAGATGTCGCGCAAGATCATCGATACCTCGCGCGATACCGGCATGGCGCGCAACGACGTCGCCGACGTGGTCAACCAGTTGGTTGGCGCCGGCATGGAGTTGAGCAAGGCCTTGGAGTACGCGCCGGTCGCGGCCAAGTTTGTCGTGGGGCAGGGGTCGAGCGGTGTCGACACGGCGAAGATGATCAACGCCCTGGGGCAAAACGCCAAGATCACCGACCCGAAACAGATGCAGCAGGCGCTGGAGGCCATCGCCTACCAAGGGCAGGCGGGCAGCTTTGAAGCGGCCGACATGGCCAAGTGGTTCCCCGAACTGTTGGCCAACATGGGCAGCATCGGCATCACCGGCATGGATGCGGTGACGCAACTGGGTGCCATGCTGCAGGTGCAGATGAAGACCGCCGGCAGCTCGGATGAAGCGGCGAACAACCTGAAAAACTGGATGGGCAAGATCGGCTCGACCGATACCGTCCAGGCCTACAAAAAAGCCGGCATCGACTACAAGGGCTCGATGCAGACCGGTTTGCAAAACGGGATGTCCACGCTGGAAACCAGCATGGCGCTGGCTCAGAAGTACATTCAGGCCACTGATCCCAAGCGTGCGGCGGCCATGGCCGAAGCGACGGCCAAGATCAGCAAGGAAGCTGATCCGGAGAAAGCCAAGGCCATGATGGCCTCCTTGGAAGAATCCCTGCGCACCGGTGACCTGTTCGCTGACATGCAGGTCAAGGCCGCACTGTCGGCTTTCATGCAGAACAAGGCGTTGTACAGCCAGCTAAAAAACGATTCGCGTGATGCAACCGGCATCCTCGACAAAAACCTCAGCGAGCGACGTGAGTCGTCGTCGCAGAAGTGGGCCGAAATGGCGCAGTCGATGGATGACGCCATGCGTAGCATCGGTGATGCCCTGCGGCCGGTCACGGACACTGTGGCCGAGGCGCTGACCAAGGTCACCAAAAGCATCACCTCGATGTCGGATAGCGCTCCGGGTGTGGTGACGGGGATCGCATTGGTCGGTGGTGGATTGATCACGCTTCAGGGGCTGTTCAGTTCGTTCAAGATGGGCAAAGGGTTGTTCAACCTGGCACGCGGCACGTTGGGCGGGAAGGGCGGTAAGGCCGGCGAAGTGCAAAAGGTCTTTGTCACCAACGCCAAGGACGGCGCCGATGGCGACAGCGATGGCAAGGACGCCGAGCCCAAGGGCAAGGCTGGCAAAGCACTGTCGCTGGTAGAGACCGGACTCAAGGCAGTGGCGGCCTTCAAGGGTACGCCTGCTGATGGCGACGACGGCGACGATAAGGCGGACGGCAAAGACGACAAGAAGGCCGGCAAATTCGACCTGGTCGCGACCGGCCTCAAGGTGGTTTCGCTGGCGAAGGAAGCCGCCTCAGGCGGCGATGAGGACGGTGGGGCGGGCTCAAATGACGACGGCGTCAAGAAGGTTTTCGTGGTTAACGCGGGGGCCATCGGTGGCGCTGCTGAAGGCCCTGGTGAAACGCGCCGACGTGGTCGCGGCTCCAGGCGCACGCCTTCGCGCCGCCGGGCCGGATCGTCTCGGCTGGGTGGTTCTTCGCGCTCGCCTATTCCGGGGCCACGGCCTCCGGTGCCTGTGCCACGTCCGCCGGTTCCTATTCCACGGCCGCCGATTCCTCCGGTACCGGTTCCGGCCGGGGCGATGGCCAGGTTGGGTGGAGTCGTGCAAGCGGTCGGCAAGGTCGGCAAAGCCGCCAAGATGATCCCCGGCGGCTCGCTGATGGAAGCTGGTGCCATGGCGTTCGAGACTTACGAGAACGCCAAGACCCAGGACGAAAAGGCCGAAGGTTATGGCGCGGCCGCCGGCAATCTGGCCGGCACCATGGCCGGCGCTGCCGCAGGTGCGGCCATTGGTTCGGTGGTGCCGATCATTGGCACCGCCATTGGCGGTTTGATTGGCGCCTACCTTGGCAGTCAGGGTGGCGCCGCGCTGGGCGGTTCCTTGGGTAAGTCGCTGTTTGGTGGCGAAGATGACAAGCCCGAGGAAAAACCGGAAAGCAAGCCGGCGCCGCTGGTGACGCCGTTGCTGGTGGGGCCTCGCCCTGGTCCGGCGGTCCCCAGTATGGCCGCCTTGACTCAGCCGCTCGCTGGCCCGGTCGATCAGGGCAATAAGGCGAACGGCTCCGGCGCGTTGCTGATGGCTCAGACCCCGGCCCCGCAAGGCCCAGCGCTGGGCGACGTCGCTCGCGCCATGGCGGTACAGGCGCCGACCAAGCCGGCGGCTGTGGCCATTCAGCCCAAGGAGCCGGAGAAGCCGGTGCCGTCCAAGGTTGATCAGCAGTTTCAGTACTCGCTGAACATGCCGGTCACGGTCAACGGTGATGTCAAAGATCCACAACGTTTTGCGCAGGAAGTGATGCCGCACATGCGGCTCATGATGGCGGACGCGGCGAAACAGAATGCCGCCAAGCTGTACGACGAACCCCATCTGTAAGGAGGCCGCATGGCTTATATGGAGCAGCTGCAATCGGGCCTCAAGTACCTGGTCGAGGCGGGGGAAGCCGGGCGACGCAGTGCAGACGGCATGCTGGGTCCGGTCAACGGAGCGATCAGTGAAATCACCGGCGCCGCGTCGGAGCTGGAAAACATCCCGTTCGTGGGACCGGCGATTGGCGCCAAGCTGCAGCGGGTGATGCGTGGCGTGGATGCGGCACAGGCCAAGGTCGGCCAGGTGGTGGCGGTGTACGGTCGTGCGACTCGGGCCGCCGCCGAAGTCCAGGATCGGTTGGGGACGCTGAAGGAACAGGCGGGCAAGGCGGCGACAGCGGTCAATAACATCGCCGGCAAGGTCAGCCCGTCGTTGGCCAACATCGTGCCCACCAGTTCCTTTGCGGTGGATGCGACACCGGCGCCGGAAGCGGTGAAGCCGTTCCCGCACTTGCTGATCATCCAGCCTCGCGACCCGAAGATTCAGCCCTATTACTTCAACCTGGACACAGCGGCCTTCGACGAGCTGAGCCGCTCGACCGAATTCCGCTGGGCTTCCCAGGAGCGACTGTCACGCCGCCCGGCGCAGCAGGCCGTGGGCATGGGGGAGGAAAAACTAACCCTCAAAGGGACGATATACCCGGGCTTCAAGGGTGGCCTCAAGCAGCTCGACACGTTGCGCACCATCGGCGCCAGGTTGCAGCCGCTGACCCTGACCACGGGCTATGGCGAGGTGATCGGGACCTGGTGCTTGAAGAACATCAACGAGGAACAAGGCGCGCTGTTGCACGGCGGGATTCCTCGTAAACAAGGGTTCACTCTGGAGTTTGCACGCTATGGCGACGACATGCAGAACGTCTGATGGGGACATGCTCGATGTCATTTGCCACAACGTTTATGGCCATCTGAACGGCAGCACCGAGGCGGTGCTTGATGCCAATCAGGGATTGGCGGACGAACCCCAGCCCTATCGCACCGGTGTGGTGATCGTGCTACCGGATCTGCCCAGCCCGACCGAGGAAGGGATTAGCTTGTGGGATTGACCTCGGACGCCGCCGGCAGCCCGTTGCGCTACGCGTAACGACACTCTGTTTTTTGACCTGCCTTGCGCGGGATTTTTTTGGACAAAATTCATGACTCCCACCTTTCGAATCGTGGCCGACGGCGCCGATATCACGGCGTTGATCAATGATCGGTTGTTGTTGCTGCGCACCTCTGACAAGCCGGGCATGGACTCCGACGAGTTTGAATTGCGCATCGATGACCGTGACGGCCAGGTGCAGTTACCTCGGCGTGGCAGCTCTATCGAGATCTACCTGGGCTATGCCGAAACATCCCTGGCGCGTCTGGGGCGTTACACAGTGGACACGGTCGAGGTGTCGGGGCCGCCGGACACCATCGTGATCAAGGGCAAGGCCAGCGACATGCGCGGCAGTGGCAAGACCATCCGTAGCGGAAGCTGGGAGGACGTGCCGCTGTCGAAGATTGTGGCCGACATCGCGGCGCGCAATGGCTGGCAGCCGGTTTGCCCGGTGATGACGAAAGTCGCCCGGGTGGATCAGCTCAACGAGTCCGATTTTAATTTCATCACGCGCTTGGCCAAGCAATACGACTGCACGGCCAAGGTCGCCGACGGCAAGCTGTTGGTGATGCCGCGTCAAGGTGGCCAGACCGCCAGCGGCAAGGCATTCGGCGCGATCACCTTGACGAAGAGCGACCTCAGTCGCTGGCAGTTCAGCCTGGGCGATCGCAACTCGCACAAGGCAGTGGCCACCAAACATCAGAACAAGAAGGACGGCAAGTTGGCGGTGGTCACCATCGACAACGACGATGCCCCGGATGGCTTGCCGGCGGTGCACACCGACCGGCATATCTACCCGAACAAGAGCGCCGCCGAGTCGGCCGCCAAGGCGCGTTTGGCGGCGTTCAATCGCTCGACCGCCGATGTGCGGCTGGAGATGCCCGGCCGGACGGACATCTTTTCCGAGCGTCCGATCAACGCTCAGGGCTTTAAAGTCGGCCTCGATGGCGAGTACCTGGCAGATTCGGTCGAGCAGGTATTCACCCAATCCGGCTGGTCGACCACGGTCGAGTGCAATGCCGGCAAACAAGGCAAATCCAAAGGTAAGAAAAAGAAGGAGAAAAAGCCGCTCAAGGTTGTGAGCGTCGAGAAGCTGTAGCGCATCCCATCGCCGCTTGAGTGCGGCTTTTTTATGTCTGGAGTTTTTATGTCCGTCACTGAACTACAACTGCAACGCATCATGCCCAACGCCCGTCGCCAAGCGGGCGTTTTTGTATCCGCCCTGAATGCGGCGATGGTCCACCAGCAGATCAACACACCGAAACGTCAGGCGGCGTTCCTGGCGCAAGTCGGTCACGAATCGGGGCAACTGCAGTACGTCCGCGAACTGGGCGGCGATCAGTACTTGAGCAAGTACGACACCGGCAACCTGGCTGCGAACCTGGGCAACACGCCGGCAGCAGACGGCGATGGCCAGCGCTATCGTGGTCGTGGCCTGATTCAGGTGACCGGCCATAACAATTACCTGCGCTGCAGTCTGGCCTTGTTTGGCGACGAGCGATTGCTGCGTACTCCTGAGTTGCTCGAGCTGCCGCAATGGGCCGCCGAGTCGGCCGCGTGGTTCTGGTGGGTGCGCGAGCTGAACGCCCTAGCGGATCGGGACGAGTTCGAGGCTATCACCCGCAAGATTAACGGCGGCCTCAACGGGCTGGATGATCGGTTGGAGCTGTGGAAACGGGCGAGGGCGGTGCTATGCGTCTCGTCGACTTGACCCCGGCGCCGTATCGGATGCTCGCCAACGGTGTGCTCCTGGCCGCGTTGGCCAGCGGATCGGCCGCGCTGGCGTGGCAGGTTCGGCAGGTCTGGGCCGCTTCCGACCTCAAACCCCATCGTCTGAAGACCTTCAAAATCAGCAACGACCCTCATTTCGCCGACAAGTTAGTCGACGTGGTCGGGTTCTATCTGAACCCTCCGTATAACGCCCTTGTGTTGTCGGTTGATGAGAAAACCCATATCCAGGCGTTGGATCGCACTCAACCGATGCTGCCGCTACGCCCCGGTCAAATTGAACGCCGGACGCATGATTACAAACGCCATGGTACGGCGAGTCTGTACGCGGCTTTCGACATCATGACCGGCCAAGTAATCTGACGGATTCCCCAGCGTCATCGAGCCAAGAAGTTTTTGGCTTTTCTGCAACAGATTGCCCGCAGCACGCCAGCCGGACTGGATCTGCATGTGATTCTGAATAACAGTTCGACCCATAAAACTGCTGCAATCAAGCAGTGGCTGGAAAAGCATCCGCGTTTCAAATTGCACTTCACACCGACCAGCGCGTCTTGGCTGAACGCCGTGGAAGGCTGGTTTGCGCAGTTGGAAAGACGAGCGTTGTACCGGGCCGCCTTCACCAGCGTCGCTGACCTAAAGGCGGCTATCCGCCAATTTATCGAGGCTCACAATGAGCACTCAGCCAAGCCGTTCAAGTGGAATAAAACGGCTGAGGCCATCATTAGCTCGGTACACAAGGCGAAGCTGAGCGTGATAAAAAATAAATTAATGGATTCACCACTCAAGCCACTAGAGCCTTTGGTCGAAATCTTTTTTGAATTGAGTGTCGAAATTTTTCGATTGGCGCTTCGATCGAATAGTGCAAGATAGCCCCAAAGCCGATTGAGCAAGCCATTCCAATCGTCATCCATAGGTAACTATTCGTATGGGCGGCGCCAAGAACCACATAAAATTGCCAGTGAGCTAGGTAGATTGAAAAGCTCCATGCACCAAGCTTCTTCATGACTGTTGTCTTGAAAAATCTGCCTACTATTCCTTTGCCATCAACTAATGCCGCAATGAACACCCCCCACAGAAAGCTGACATACAAAAATTTATTCATTAGCCACTTATCGAACGGCATCCCAAAAACAATATTTCTCATAATGGGAGTAGATAGGACCATTAGCGAGATTACAGACAATCCAATCACTGTAGCGGCACGAGGCGATATCAGCCTTCTATAGAAGTCAATCGTTACAGCCACGTAGCAACCTATAGTAAAGCAAGACAAATACCAGCGCGGAGAAACACTGACTTCTTCTGACTCCCAATATGGCCACAAGTATTGCTGAGCGGCAATCATCCCTAACGCCACCAACAGTGCGGCGAAATCACCATGCCGTTTCTGGGATTGAATTAGAAAAAAAGCCATAAATGGCAAGAATGCATAAAACTTGAACTCTACAGGAATTGTCCATAGGTGAACAAACCCCTGCCGTAGAAGCAAGGCATTCTGCAAATCCTGAGCTGTATTTATTCCCAGCATTCCTTGCCAATAATAAAATATTACAACAACACTAAACAGCGGAATAATTCTTAGAAACCTGCTAGCACAGTAACTAAAATTTTCATACATAGAAAAACCAGACTTAACAAACTTGCTAGTCAAAAGAAATGCGCTAAGTACAAAAAACAGCCAAACCCCGCTCTTCCCTGTCCCGATAATCGCTGACAATGAGCCAGGAAAAAATAAAGCTAGCGCATGAATAAATAGAACTATCAAGCATGCCAGTCCCCTGATTCCGTCGGCACCTTCGAAGCGTTTTTGTACTTCCATAAGAGTCTCACTTTTATCAACAGCCCATTTAATCACTCTTCTTAGATAGAGCAAAAGAATTTACGCGCGAGCAAGATGGGCGGCTGGCCGTGATCAGCCTGGTGCCGCTCAGGTAGCCGAAGTTCGGATCATTCTTGTTCCAGCAGCTGAACTGGTACGGCTTCTGGCACACGCCGACATAGCCCTAGCCCCACCACGACTTGTCCTTGCCGTCGTTCACGCGATTGCGGATGGTCCAGGCTACGGCGACGCATGCTTCGTTTTTCTACCCGTTGATGGCGGTGGCGGTCCTATACGGCCTGTATGCCTCGTCGACTTACGCGCTGATGAACGAGTTGTTGCCCACCCGAATCCGTTCCACCGGCATCGCGGTGGAGTACAATATTCCGGTGGCGGTATTCGGTGGTAGCGCACCGTTGATTTCTACCTAGCTGATCAAGGTGACTAGAGGCATTACCTCGCCTTGGTACTTTACATCAGCATGGGCATGGTATCGCTGATCGCGCTGGTGCTACTGCGCAAGGAGAGTTTTGTCGCCAGCGCAAGTCCTGGCGAGGTGCTGGGCGCTGGGCGAGCGGATCTGGCGTTGGCCCCCGCCCCTTTAATGCTTGTATCAGCAACAAGGCCAGTAGAAAAACGTAGACATGATCCCCGATTTGCTACAATGCGTGCCTACAAAAATTGAGGATTCAGAGTGCAAGGTACAACTCGATCGATCATCAAGGCGCTGTTAGTCGTTCTTCCTCTCTTGCTTTTTTTGCTCCACGGATTCGGTCTTTATGCTTCGGCCGGCCGTGATGATGTGCATATAACCTATGCTGAGGCCACGAATCTTTCGCAGGGGCTCGGCTTCACCAACATCAATGGCGATCGAGTGGAGTCGGGGAGCAGTATCCTCCACGTCGTGATACTTGGCGCTCTCAAGGTTCTGTTCCCTGATGTCGATATGTCCGTAATCGGCGGCATTTTGGCAATCGTGGCAGCCGTTATCTGTCTAGTGTTTCTATCGGTTCCGGTCAAGGGCAAGAGTTCAATGGTTGCCGTTGGGTCAGCTATCGCGTCTGCGCTATCTGCTTATTTCGTGTACTGGGCATTCGGTGCGTTGGAATCAGTCTTGGCCGCCTTGATTGTGACAGCAGCGTTCGTTCCTCTGACAGAACGTTTTCGCCCCATGCTGTTCGCGACCGTCCTTTCTTTATACGTACTGGTCCGGCCTGAAGGCTTTTTCGTCATCGCACTGTTTAGTGTCGGATGTCTGGTTTCGGCAGCATTGATACGGTTACGTAGTGGAGAGATGTCGATCGATATTACAAAAGCTGCTTTCTATTCACTGGGTTTCAGCTCCGTGGCTTTTGCAGCCATCACTTCGTTTCGATTGTGGTACTTCGGCAGAGCATTCCCACTGCCTGTTTATGCCAAGTCCGCAGGTATTTCACTTTCCTCGATGGATGAAGGATTCTTGTATCTGGCTAGCCAGTTGCAAGGTAGCGTAGGGCTTGCAGTCCTGATCTTTATTGCCCTTCTCAGTGCCGCAACACAGATTGTGCGCTCCAGGGGCGCTTCGAATGTCCGAGCAATACTTGCAGGTGTTTTCATACTTTCCGTTCTTTCGTTTGTCGTGGCGTCTAGCGGCGATTGGATGGAGGGCGGTCGCTTCTTGGTTCCGATCATCCCGTTGGCAGCCTATTTTGGTTGCCAGGCTGTTCTGGCGTGGTCAAGGCCAGCGTTTCCAGTGGTGTTGCTGCTGATTTGTGCCGTCAGTGCGGCGGAGGCTTTCAGCTTTCGAGACAAGTATTCCACTGGTCTGGCTCTGCCGCCCACTGGTGGAATGGAAGAGTTTTCCTGGTTCGAACGGTACAACCAGGTCCATCTTCGAGATGCCCTGTTCTTGATTCACGCTGAAAAGGTGGTGGGCGAGGAGATCGTTAAACGGGGATCTGTTGTGGTTTATTCGGTTCAAGCCGGCATGGTGCCCTTATATCTACGGCAGCGATTCGGAGACCGCTTTCGATTTGTTGACATGCGTGCGCTCGCTACAGACGACTTCCTGAAGTGTCCAGCAACTGCTCATTTCCAAAGCAGCAAGTCCGGGCTTCTGGTTGGTTACACTGACTACTTGGGAATGGCAGACAAGATTGCTATCGACTGCGGTCTGCCTCGTCCAGATATAATCTTCGACCTCGGCAACGAGAGCAGCGCAGAAATGCAGGTCGTGATTGCTCACGGCTATCGAGTCGCCTATTCGCAGAAAGGACCGGTATCTGCCCAGCATGAGTCACGAGTAGCAATGGATCAATTGATACTTGTGGCGACGCCATCTGGTAGCTGAGTGTCTGTCAGGCTTACTCCCGAGAACTCAAGTTTCAATTGAACTGCCGCTCGGATGCCTGTCAGCGATCCATAAACTCCATTTTTGATGGTGAAGCCACACTATCGAGATAATGTCTTCAAAAGTGCAGTTTCACGTTGGTAGGGTTTCTATGCTGCGGGCCTCGGCAGGTGCTCAGGAATATGGCGACCACGCATGGGGCCCCTGGCCGTTAGTCTTGGCAGTTTCCCCAAGCGGCAAGGGCGCGCAGGCGGTAGTACCGTTAGTCGTGTCGCGACGTAGTCAGTCCTTGCGACAGATTACGAAGGACCGTATCCGCCGCTCGGTAGTTCGTCTTGCACTCTTCAATCAATGCGATTGATTTTTTCGAAGCATACAGAACACACCAATTCCCACTGCGAACCAAAGTGTTGCCAACCGAATCAGTACAGTCGCTGCAATCGCATCGGCACTTGGCATGCCTTTCCAGACTAACATTCCCACCATCACCGCTTCCGCGCCCCCTAAGCCTCCTGGCATAAAACTCAGTGCGCCGGCTAACATGGAAAGCGCATACACGAATACTGCAAAAACCAAGGGTATATCTGCCCCCATCCATTGCAATATCCAGTGAAAAGCCAGTGCCTCAGAACTCCATGCCATTATGCTCAATAATGTGGAACCGACCAAAATACCGAGCCGATGACAGCGCTGGGCCTCAAGCAGTACATGGAGTAGATACTTAACAAAGCTAAGTACTTTGCCAGGCTGATCTGCTATCAGCCCCGCTAACCCCTCAATCAATTTGCGTTGTGATAAGACCGCAAACCCCGCGAGCACAAGTATCACACCTACTACTATCATCGGGCGCGCATTCGGATACAGCGTCAAGCCAAACAACGTCAGCAACACTACTCCAAATAGATCGGATAGCCGCTCGCTGAAGAACGCCGCAAAACTTTTGGAATAAGGTACCCCCCAAGGTTTGAGTAATATACCGCGCAAGGCTTCACCGGCTTTACCGGGGGTTGTGGTAAGAGCAAAGCCCGCGAGGTAGATATTGAGGCTGGGTCGGCATGAAACGGGATGTCCTAGCACCTTGAGATACATCTGCCAGCGTAGGAAGCGCAAGCTGTAGTTGAACGATGACATCAACAAGGTGATTGCGATACCGATCGCGCCGACCTCACCCACCGCATTACTGACGGCCTGCCAACCCCCCCACAGCGAAAACCCCAGATATCCCAGTGCTGAAAATACGACCGAAAGGATGACTGTTCGATAGCGCCAACCGGACAGATACGGAGTTTCTCTCACAGGTTCAGCCTCTTGAACACTGGCTGCGGGATGTTGCGAATGATCAGCATGATCAGTGCCCAGAAGCTGGGAGTGTAGAGGGTGGCCACCTTGCGTTCGATTCCGTAGACGATGTCTCGGGCGACCTGTTCTGGCTTCGCCACTAGTACTGCCGGCAACGGCAGGCCATGAGTCATTGGCGTCTCAACGAAGCCCGGCTTGATGTCAATTACATGTACGCCGACTTTGAACAGCCGGGCGCGCAGACCTTCACAGAAGGTGGATACTGCGGCCTTGGCAGTGCCATACAGGTAGTTGGAGGGGCGACCCCGGTCACCCGCCACGGAGGAGATCACTGCCAGGCTGCCGCAACGTTGGGTTTCAAACTGATTGGCCAGCAGGGTCAGTAGAGCAATCACCGACGTGCCATTATTGGCAAACTCCTGGAGCGCTACATCGACATCCTGTTCACAGGCTTTCTGGTTGGGCAAGGTGCCATGGGCAATTAGAGCGATGTCGATCTGCTGCAAGGCGCTCAGGCACTTGTCGAGCATCGTCGGATGCGCGAAAAAATTCGTTGCATCCATGCTGTGCAGGGTGATAGCTCTAGCACCTCTCGCCCGTAAATCGGCGGCGGTCTGCTCCAATTTTTCGTTGTCGCGTGCGACCAGGAAAAAATCGCTTCCCTGTTCAGCCCACAGCCGCGCACAGGCCGTAGCAATCGCCGAGGTAGCGCCAATGATCAGAACTCGTTTCATTCGGTTACTCGTTTCCAAAAGCGGGAAATCAGGGAAGGGTCACGGAGGGCTTCTAACTGCTCCCAAGCCGGGTAGGCCTGGCGGAAGTCGCTACCGCTCATCTGCGCATCCTTGGCCGGATACAAACGGCCACCTGCCTCACGCACGATGGCGTTCAGCCTTGCGAACAGCGGTGCCAGATTGGCCTTTTGCGGAAAGTCCAGGGCCAACGAGGTGCCCGGAAGCGGGAAGGACAGCAGGCCCGGTGAGGCAATATCGCCGCAGCGCTTGAGTACCGCAAGGAAGGAGCCTTGGCCAGAGTCGGCAATAGCGCTCAGTAGCTCTCGGAGGGCCACCTCGGCCACAGCGTCTGGAATAACACACTGATACTGCTGGAACCCCTTGCGTCCGTAGATACGGTTCCAGTGTCGTATGCTATCCAGCGGGTAAAAGAACGGTTTGTAGCTGCCCCGTTTGTGTGTGCGAGTGACCGGATGCATCCGCCAATACGCTTCATTGAACGCTCGTAGCGACAGATTGTTGATCAGGGATACCGGCGGGGTCAGCGGCACATCTAGCTTCGGACTGTTGTCCACCTCTAGCGAGCCGTAACGCGCATGGTCGCCGACGATGAATACTCCACGCCCGGCCTGAGTACCCTTGGCCAGGCAGTCGATCCAGGCCACGCTGTATTCATGCTGATGATCCAACTCCGCGGACAGGACAAAGAACTCCGCCAGGTTATCGAAACGCACCATGGTGCTGTCGACCTGGCTGGAGTAAATCGGCATCAGTTGGATTTCGGCCCAGGTGATAACACCGGTCAGGCCCAGACCTCCGAGAGTGGCGGCAAACAGCATGGTATTATCCGAAGGGGAACAGGTCAGTAGTTCCTCGCCATGGCGCAGCAAACCAAAACCCCGCACATGACTGCCAAAGGTGCCGCGCAGATGATGGTTTTTGCCATGCACATCGTTAGCAATCGCTCCGCCTACGGTAGCGTACTGAGTACCTGGCGTTACGGAGAGGAACCAGCCTCTTGGAATGGCAATCGCCAGGATCTCGGCCAAGGTGACACCTGCCTCGGCAACTATCGTACCCTGTTGCCAGTCGACATGGATGAAACGATCCAGTGGACGCATATGCAGCACCCAATCGCTCGCTGCTAGGCAACTGTCGCCATAGCTGCATCCGTTGCCATACGGCAGGGTGTTCCCATGCGCATCTACGATACTATCCAGCATAGCGGGGACGTTGGCACGCCAACTACAGGCATACGCTCTCTGTGGAATATGGGGGTAGCGTCCCCAGGAATACAGCGGACCACTCATGACGCCACCCAGAACACCAGACAGAACAGGGCTCCGACCATCAAGCTGACACGATCGCGGATGGCGAACACCACCGGATCATCATGCATCTGCCCGCGATGGGTGAGCATCCATATCCGGGTAATCCAGAATAGAAGTAGTGGGCAGGCAAGCCAGATTACCTGTGGCTGACTATAGAGCACGGAGGTGGCCTGATCGTGGATATACAGGGCCAATACCATTACCGCCAGATAGCCGGAAGAGGCCCCCAGCGAAGAGATCATTTCCAGATCGCTGGGATAGTAGCCGCGGCCACGGGTTTTCTCGTTCAGTCCCTTGTGACGCGCGTCACGCAGCTCGGCATAGCGCTTGACCAGGGCCAGGCTGAGGAACATGAACATAGAGAAGGCCAGTACCCAAAAGGTAAGAGGCAAACTGAATGCTGCTGCTCCGGCGATGATACGCAACGTGTAGAGCATGGCCAATGCGATCACATCAACTGCCATCCGCCGCTTCAGCGCCAGCGAATAGGTCAAAGTCAGGACGTAGTAGGCCACCAGTACATATGAAAACTCCTTGGGCAGAAGTACAGTTGCGCCGGCAAATGATGCGATAAGCAGTATTGGAAAGGCGATCCCCCCTGATTTGATTGACAAGCGTCCAGATGCAAACGGACGATTACGTTTGGAGTGATGGTGACGGTCATCAGCCAGATCGAGCAGATCATTAAGCAGGTAGACACTGGAGGCGCATAGGCCAAAGTACAGGAAGGCTAAAATGCCTTGCCAGAGCAGCAAGGGGTTGGTCAGCTGATGCGCAGCCAGCAAGGGCACAAAGATCAGCATGTTCTTCATCCACTGATGTAGGCGCAGCGCCTTCAGCCAGTCCTTGATCCCTGATGGATTGGAGCGAATCACCTTCTCGACATTGCCCTGTGCCTTAGCACGCCGTTCAACGCCGGACTCCGGATTGACCACATAGGCCTGCCGAGCAGCCGCCCAGACGGGGATATCGTCATGGGAATTGCCGGCATAATCGAAACCCCGCTCACCGTAATGCTCGACCAACAGATCTCGTTTGTGATGTGCCGACAGGTTGCGATTGGCATCTGTGGCTAGTACCTCGTCGAACAGCTGTAGATGTTCGGCAATACGTTCGGCCAGCGTGTAGTGACTGGCTGTCGCCAGTACCACGCGACGCCCATTGCTCCGCTCTGTTTCGATCAGTGCGATGACTTCTGGATCGTAGGGCAGAACACTGACATCGATGTATGTTGCTTGGGCCAATCCTTCTTTCAAGGCCGCCTTGCCTTTGGCTAGCCAGCTAAGGGGTTTTAGCAGTCCTAACGGTTGACTACGGATAAAGGCCATACCGGTCTCAAACAGCAGATCGGAGCGTAGCAGGGTGCCGTCGAGATCGACAACGAGAGGAGGAATAGTGAGGGCAGTCACAATAGCTATTCCATGAGCGCTGGTCAGATGTGGTCTGGCCTGGCGAAATTAATTTAGGGAAAAAGCATCGGCACTTGATAAGAAAAAGCGCATCAAGAGGCGCAGCAGCGCTTTCATTTCGCGCGAAAGTACCACGAATATCACCATATTTTCATGATTAATAGCTGCTCACCGACGGTTGCTCGAATAGAGCCGAGCCGATAGCCTTCACTCGCAAACTGTCAGTTTCGTGAAAGCATGGGTTCGTTCCCCTTCACCTTCTGATGTACCAATAACCCTACTGCCCCGGCCAGTGTCGTATCGCAGTGAAAATCGCGCCTGCCTTGAGTAATGTTTTATAGCCTAGAGATTTAACTATCGGCGCAGGTAGACTGTCCCGATCTTCATCAGCGGAAAATCTTTTGTGATTAAGCGTTCATTCATCAAGGTTCTACTGATTTCTGCCATCATTTTCGTTGGCGGATGTGATGCGCCAACTCATGAGAGGCCAAAGGTTTTGATTATTGGCGACTCTATCTCCATCGGCTACACACCTTATGTTCAGCGCTCCCTGGACTCCAGAGCGCAGGTGATGCACAACCAGGGAAATGCACAGGACTCAAACAATGGCATCCAGAATCTTGAAGCGTGGGTCGGTTCGCAGAAGTGGGACGTGATCAGTTTCAACTTTGGTCTTTGGGATATTTGTTACCGTCGACCTGGGCCGATTACTCAGGAAAACCGGGACAAGGTAAATGGGATAATGGCAGTCCCGTTAAATCAGTACGAAAAAAATCTTTATGTGATCGCCTCTCGACTGAAGGCTACGGGCGCTAAAGTGATTTTCCAAAATATCACCGTTGTTCCATCGAACGAGCCAGGACGTAATAGTTCGGATGTGTACAGGTATAATCAAGTCGCTGCTAGCGT
Source organism: Pseudomonas sp. PS02303 (assembly GCF_029959925.1). Taxonomy (NCBI): domain Bacteria; kingdom Pseudomonadati; phylum Pseudomonadota; class Gammaproteobacteria; order Pseudomonadales; family Pseudomonadaceae; genus Pseudomonas; species Pseudomonas sp. PS02303. Next base: position 24,502 of record NZ_JASCOM010000009.1, on the reverse strand, counting down.
GATGGCGCGCCTCGACATACCGGTCAATGACCTGCAGTCGGTAACGGCCGGCCTTGCCGACGGGATGCGCGAGTCAGGCACCGACGTTCACTACACGGAGTCTGGCTATGCAGAAATTGCAAAGTCAGTGACCAAGAGTATCGAAGCTGCTCTCTAATCAATCAAGTTACCAATGATCCCCGCGAAGAGTGCAATGCTGTTCACTTAAGGATTGTTGACTAATTCACGAGCGGCCGGAAAGTCCGGGGTCTGATAAGGACTCCGGACTAATGAGACGGTCACCCCACACCCTGCGAGGGCTATGCTTTCGCAGGGTGTTTTGTTTTCGTAGGCCATCATCATGAGCGGGTCAGCGCTGATCGGTATTGATCTCAGCAAACACGGTTTCCGTAAGCGTCCGAACTACACCGCATTGAAACTCAGTTCAGCCTCTGCGACAACCAAATGCCCGGCATCGACTACCGTAGCCCTTGGTAGCTGGCTTACAGAGGTAGCTGCGAGCGAGCCGAGGGTGAAGAATAGTTGTTCTCTAAAATTCTATGGGGCAAAAATGGGGCAAATCGCACGCCAACCAATGCCATTTAATGCCAAATGAACAATTACCGCGATATGTCAAAAAAGCCCTACAGCCCTTTATTCTCGGGGTTGTAGGGCTTTTTTGCGCTAGTACTCCAACACAATTGGCGTGTGGGAGGACAGATCGGACAGTGCTTTATTCATCGGATATCAGGCAAATTCGTTGAAAGGTGTAGGGCAAAGGAGGGACATCAGCCCGGCTTTTCCGCGATGGGCGCAAGGTTAACATGAGCGGTCTGCCGGACGCAGGCATGAAAGCCCTGCCGCACATTTCCAATGTTTATGCATGATTTATGCGAATCAGCATTTGTCTTCCGAAAAAAGTTCAAGCACTATGCCAGTTATGCAAAAACGCAATGTTTCTACCGTCTTAAGAGCGCTGCTCGATCAGCACGGGATCTCCCCCACGGAGCTTCACCGTCGCACCGGCGTGCCTCAATCCACTCTCTCGCGAATCCTCAGCGGGAAGATCGTCGACCCTTCGGATAAACACATTTCGAAGATCGCCGAGTACTTCGCTGTGAGCACCGATCAGTTGCGCGGGCGCGCGGATGTCGCTGCCACCGCCAATGCCGGGCGCGATCAATTGCATTCCGAACTCAAGGACATAAGTCTGTGGGACGATGACACGCCCGTCGATGATGACGAGGTGTCGGTCCCCTTTCTTCGCGAGGTTGAATTGGCTGCTGGATCAGGAAGATTCGTCATCGAAGAAAGCGAGCGCTCTAGCCTGCGCTTCGGCAAGCGCAGCTTGCGCCATAACGGTGTGCAATTCGATCAGGCCAAATGCGTGACGGTGCGCGGCAACAGTATGCTGCCGGTGCTGCGCGATGGCGCCACCGTTGGCGTGAATGCGGGCAAGTGCGGGATTGGCGACATCATTGATGGCGACTTGTATGCCATCAATCACAATGGCCAATTGCGGGTGAAACAGCTTTATCGCTTGCCGACCGGTATTCGCCTGCGCAGCTTCAATCGGGATGAACACCCGGACGAGGACTACACCTTTCAGGAAGTCCAGGAAGAGCAAATCGTCATCCTCGGTCACGTCTTCTGGTGGGGCATGTACGCCCGTTAACCTCACCGCCCTGCAATAAAACCCGCCACCGAGCGGGTTTTTTTTCGCCTGCCACAAACCGTCAGCGCCTTTGTTTGCGGGACGCCAATGCGTCAGTGCATTTTTGATGCATAAATAAATGCATTTGCGCATTGACTGTATATGCATCCATGCATATTCTTTGTCTCAAGCCGCTCAACAAAGCAGCTCGAAACGAAGCTCTTTAGTTCCACCACAAAAGGCAGCGATGAACCGGCCTCAACGGTTCAGAGGGTTGGCAACTGACCCGGGTGTGCAGCGTAAAGCACCAGAAGCAGTTATCCGGCGGGCAGGGACCGCGGTCGGAAAAACAATCTGAATGGACTCGTACCGCGCCAGTAGCGCCGAAAAGTCAACGCGAAGGATCGCATTACTGAAAAGCCCGGCAAGCGCCGGGCTTTTTGGAATGCCTACCTACCGTCATGCACCTCAAGAGACACCGTTTGAAAGAACCACATATCACTCATCAATCACCCCGGGAGGCGTGACATGACAAACGAGCAACAAGCGTTGCTGGACATGCCGATCTGGCTTGTGATCGTACTCGCCCTGGTGGGCGGGGTGTCCGGCGAAATGTGGCGCGCCGACAAGGACGGTGCCCGCGGCTGGTCACTGCTGCGGCGTTTGGCCTTGCGCTCCGGGGCCTGCGTGATCTGCGGGGTCTCGGCCATCATGCTGCTGTATGCCGCCGGCGTGTCGATCTGGGCCGCTTGCGCATTTGGCTGCCTGACGGCGATGGCCGGGGCGGACGTGGCCATTGGTCTTTACGAGCGCTGGGCGGCCAAGCGGATTGGCGTTTGCGAAGTGCCGCCGCGCGATTCTCGCCCTGATCAACAGTGAGGCGACATCGCCGACCTTCACATTGAAATCTGACAGGAGGCCCTTAATGCCAGTTGTCATCGAAAAACCTTCACAGCTGTTTACCGCGATTGCCGAGGCATTGCGCGGCGCCTTTCCCGAATTGAATGTCGGGAGTCATCAAGATTTCGACAGTACAGGCAATCTGACCTGGGTTCTGATTGCACTCGAACACGATGCGTCGGGAAGCCGTGCCCATGACGGGCGTATCGCTCATGTCATGACGGTTTCGTTGCAAGCCGTGTCGCCCAGTTCCGGCCTGGCCGCCTGCGATCTGGGCTGCCAGCTGAAAAACCTGATCACTGACAATCGCTGGAAACTGCCCGCCGATCAATGCGATCTGCCGGTGAGCATCGATGGCGTTGCATCCACATTCATCAGCGGCGCCCGGGAATACGACACCTGGACCGTTTCCTTCACCCAGACCTTATACCTCGGGCCATTGCTGCTGGACGACCCGTTGGGCATCCCGAAATTCGCCCGTACCTGGGAGGTGTCGAACATTGACGATCCGGACCAGTACCAGCCACTCGAGAAGTAATCCATGTTCGACGCACTGTTCAACCAGCAACTAGGCCCGATCATCGAGCGTCTGGCCGAAATGGAAACTGAGATCGAAGACCTGCATCGACGTACCGACAGCCTCTGCCGCATCGGCGTGTGCGAGGAAGTCGATGCGGCCAGCAATACGTGCAAGGTCCGCCACGGTGAGTTGCTGACGCCGGCCATCCGCTTTTTTAACCCGAGCGCCGGGGCGCAAAGCGAGTCGCGTATTCCCTCCATTGGTGAACAGTGCGTGTTGCTGAACCATGGCGGCGGCGACAGCGGCGGTCAGTCCGTTGCGTTGTTCGGCCTCAATGGTGGCCAGTTTCCGCCGGTCTCAACGCAGGCTTCGCTGACGCGTCGCTGCTATCAGGACGGCACCGAAAGTGGCTACGACGACGCCAGTCACATCCTGCACTGGCAAAACGGCCCGGCCACATTCATCGGCACTCGCGAATCGCTCGAGCTGAGCATCGGCCCGGCCCGGTGGGTCATGACGCCTGAGGCGATCCAACTGCAACTGGGCGCGACCGGCTTACTGCTCGACGCATCCGGTGTGCACCTGAGCGGCCCCTTGGTGGATCACCAGGGGCGAGTCATTAGCACTGCATAAAGAGATTTCCATGATCGGAATCGATAGAAACACCGGCGTAACGGTCGACGACTGGCCGCAGTTTGTACAGCGTGCGACCCGGGCGCTGACCACGCCTTTGGGTACCCGTCAGAAGCGTCCTTTGTATGGCTCTCTGATCCCGAATCTCTTGGGACAAAACCTCGGCGACGACCTGCTGATGCTGGCCCAGAGCCATGCGGCGCAGGCGTTTTACAACGAGCAGAACGGCATTGGTGATTTCCAGCCGCAGGTCATTGTTGCCAGCCGCCACGGGGCAGGGCTGTTGTTGCGTTTCGCCGGTCTCTGGAAAAACCGTAATCAGACATTCGAGGTCGTGACATGAGCATGTTGATACCCGGCCAGAACCAGTTGGCCGAACCTTCGATCGTCACCGTCGAAGCGTTCGAGGACCTGCTTGCGGAGTTCAAGACGTTTGTCGTCGAGTACGTCGGCGCCCGTTCTCCCGAGCGTGCGGAAAAACTCAAAGTCAGCCTCGACAACGAAAGTGAGTTGCTGACCCTCGCCCTTGAAGCTTTCTGTGTGCGCCTGCAAATCCACCAACGCAAATACAACGCCCGGATCAAGCAGATGCTGGCGTGGTGGGCGACGGGGAGCAACCTCGATGCGCGACTGGCGGACATGGGCCTTGAGCGTCAATTACTCGATCCGGGCGACCCGGCGGCATTCCCGCCAGTGGCCCCGGTTTATGAAAGTGATGATGACGCCCGGTTGCGTTACTACCTGGCGCCCCACGCACCGGCGGCCGGGTCGCGCATGCAATACCGTCGTGAGGTGTTCACCCTAGGTGAGCGACCCGCTGTGAAGGTGGAAACCGCTGCTGCGGGCGTGGTGACGGTCACCTACACATTCGAACCTGACGGCTACGCGGCTCAGGTCAAGGATGGCAACGGCCGCCGCACCGCTCCCGGCGAGGTGATGGTCACGGTGCTTGCCCGGGAAGGCGATGGAACGCCATCCGAAACACTTCTTGAAGGCGTTCGCCAGCATTTCGCCCGGCCTGATGTACGCCCCGAAACGGACCTGGTCACGGTGCAGGGGGCACACATCAAAACCTACAAAATCCGGGTCGTGGCGAAGATCAACGCCGGGCCGGATTCCGGGTTGACCAAGGTGGCCGCGCAGCAGCAGTTGCAGGCGTATGCCGACAGCTGCCATCGACTGGAGGGACGCGTTGACCCGAGCTGGATCGACTACACGTTGCACAGTGCCGGCGCGGTTCAGTTGCAGATCCTCGAACCGCTGGAGCCGATTGTGACGACAGCATTCCAGGCCCCGTATTGCACGGGTGTCGAGGTCGAGGTGGATACGTTATGAGTGACGACAAGCCTCGTCCGAGCCTGTTGCCGGCCAATAGTTCACTGTTGGAAAAAGCCCTGGATCTTGGCTTTGGCATATTGCTTGAGCGAATCGAGCCTCCGTTTCCAGAGTTGATGGAGCCATCCACGACGCCCTTCGCATTCCTTCCATACCTTGCGCTGGATCGCGGCGTCGGCGAGTGGGACGCTGAGGCTAGCGAATCAGAAAAGCGCCTGACAGTCGCGCTTTCCTGGCAAATCCAGCGTCAGGCCGGCACTGACAAAGCGTTGAGTCACGCTGTCGAGTCCATGGGTTTTGCGCCCCACATCTCGCCCTGGTACCAACAGCGACCGCGCGGCAATCCCTACACCTTCGACGTGCAGGCGACTATCGGGCGCAGTTGGTCGAGCGGCGATCACACGCGCTTGATACGCCGCATCAATGCGGCCAAAAGCGAGCGCGACGAAGCCACCATCACCATCGTGCATGAAACACGCGGGGGGCTGCGGATGACTGCCGCAGCCGATCCCGTGCTGACTATCCGCGACGACAGCCAGCCAACGGCTTTGCCTGACGTAAAACTCAGCGGTTCGCTGGTGTTGAGCAGTGCGATGTGGGTACCGCTTTCAGTTGGCGAGTTGCCTCTTCACGCCGCACTTCCCGGTCAAGGTTAAGGGCCGGACTTACCTGCGCTGGGGGCTCCTGGCGCTAAACCATTAACGAAAGACGACCTCAAGGCGCTGCCATGACAGATGAAATTACGCGCTTGGTTCGCTTCACTTCCGCCGGTCTGGCAGAAGTGTTACAGGCAAAAAACCAAGGCTTGAAAGGAGAAATTACCCATATCGGGGCCGGCACGGCTCGTTATGACCCGAATGGCTCGGAAACGGCTCTTCGTGATGAGCGCCAGCGGGTGGCGATTGTTGATTATGAGGACCTGGGTGCCGGGGAACTCAGGATGGGAGCGCTGTTCAGTGGCCCGGAAGAATATGAAATTGGTGAGTTCGGCTTTTATCTTGCCAGCGGAACTTTGCTTGCGGTTTATTCCGTTGCCGGAAAATTGCTGACCTATAAGGCTGCCGCCGCTCGAGTCCTGCAAAAGTTCACATTGGATGTTTCACCTTTGCCAGCGGAAAGCGTAACGGTGATTGTAGGATCGGAAAATCTCAACATTCTGTTAAGCGAAGAGTTTACAGCGCTCGCCTGCGCCGACATTGACAACATGGCGCGCCATGTCGAGTTGTTGCTTCGAGTGATGTCGTTGCAAACCAAGTAAGATCATACGAAGTGTTTACATGGAAAGTATTTGTGTCTGAATACTATGCCGACCTGATTAATTGCATAGGAATTTGAAGCGTGAGTTTAGAAACTACTGTCGCATCGCTGGTGACGGCGGCCAATAACCTGACCACTGTAGTCAATGGAAAAATTGGCAATATCAACAGCACCATGGCCACCGCATTGAGTCAGTTCAATGAATGGCGCAATCTCAAGGACGTTGAAGGAGACCCGGCAGCACTCGGTACCATTCGCCGTAACTTGCTGCAGGGTTTCGTCACGGGTACGGGAGGTGTACAGACCGTTGGCGCGCAGGGCGACTTTGTTTCGACCGACCTGGGCGTCAGCTTAAATGTTTACATGCATTTCAAAATCCCGCTGAACATCAACGTTAACTCGGAAATGTTTTGGTTCAATATCAAGGGCTATAGCTACGGTACGGCAAAGATCATTGAGGAAACGTTGGTTGGTTACTGCTATCAACCCACCCGCACACTGCAAAATGTATCGACGTTCGGCAACATGACACCTGCTGTTTATGTTGATACTAATGGGAATGTTATTATGCGTATTCTGATCCCGAATATTTATTACACAACAGTACGCATCGACACCATGCGAGTGGGTAATGGACGTTTGTTTAATTTGGGTGATCTTAAAACCAAGTTGTCGCTCGCTGAAACCGTAGCCTTTAGTTAAGGAGTTAATAATGTCTGATACACCTGTCATCAGCAGCACGCAAATGCCGCTCGCAGTGCCTTTTCCTGAAATCGAATGGGCGGCGGTTCGTACCCGTCGCGATCAGCTTCTGCGCGCGACGGATTTTACCCAGTTGCCGGATTATCCATCCACTGCTGCCCAACTGGCCCAGGTCACTGCTTACCGTAAGGCGCTGCGGGATATTCCTGAGATGGCTGAACACCCTGCTGAGTTGGTGTGGCCGGAACTCCCGGCCTTCGTGAAGTAACCCCACCGCGAAAGCGGTTTTTTTTCGCCCGCACGACACCCCATGACGGGGCTTTTGTGCTTTTTGCGTCTGGAGAAATTCGAAAATGTCTATCCGCCAAACCTACACAGTCCTCGTCCCATTCCCAGTCGGGCGCGGTCACTGGTCCATCGTCGGTCAAGAGCTCGACCTGCTCGAAGTCGAAGCCAACGCACTGCTCAGCGCCGGTCGCCTGGAGCTGAAATCCACATCCACCAAGGCCGTGAAGGCCGCTGCCAAGAAGGCTGAATAACATGGCTGAGGTTCTGAACTTCGAGCACAACGGCATTACCGTCAATGCCACCGAATCCCCCGAGGCCATGGGAGGCCTCGGTGACAACGTCATCGGTCTGATCGGCACTGCGCCGAAGGCCGATCCGCTGATTCCGCGCAATGCGCCGTTTCGCATCAACAGCTTCACCACCCAGGCGCTGCTCGATCCGACCGGCACTGAATCGGGCACGTTGTTCCACGCGGTGTTCCAGATCCTGAAAGTGGTCAAGGTGCCGGTCTACGTGGTCATCGTCGAAGAGGGCGCAACCCCGGCGGACACGGTGAATAACGTGATCGGCGGCGTTGAGCCCCTGACCGGTCGCAAACTGGGCCTGGCCGCGTTGAGCGGTGTGCCCGAAGACCTGTCCATCATCGGTGCGCCAGGCTTCACCGGCACCAAAGCCGTGGCCAGCGAGTTCGCCTCGTTCGGCAAGCGCATCAAGGCGCGGGTTGTACTCGACGGCAAGGACGCCGCGGTGGCCGATCAAGTGACCTACAGCCAGGAACTGGGCGGCGCGGACCTCGGTTTCGACCGTTGCCTGGTCGTGCACAACATGCCGGCCGTTTACTCCAAAGCGGCGAAGAAGAACGTGTTCCTGTCGCCATCGAGTCTTGCCATCGCCGCCTTGGCCAAGGTCAAGCAATGGGAGAGCCCGGGCAACCAGGTGACCTACGCCGAAGACGTTTCGCGGGTTGTGGAATACAACATCCTCGACACCTCCACCGAAGGCGATCTGCTGAACCGCTACGGCATCAGCTACTACGCCCGGACCATCCTCGGCGGCTTCTCGCTGCTGGGTAACCGCTCCATCACCGGCAAGTTCATCAGCTACGTCGGCCTCGAAGATGCGATCAGCCGCAAGCTGGTCAAGGCCGGTCAGAAAGCGATGGCCAAGAACCTGACCAAGTCGTTCATGGATCAGGAGGTCAAGCGCATCAACGACTGGCTGCAAACCCTGGTCGCCGACGAAACCATCCCCGGCGGCAGCGTGTACCTGCACCCGGAATTGAACAGCGTCGAGAAGTACAAGAACGGCACCTGGTTCATCGTCATCGACTACGGCCGCTACGCGCCGAACGAACACATGGTTTATCAACTCAACGCCCGCGATGAAATCATCGAGCAGTTCCTGGAGGATGTTCTCTAATGTTTACCAACCGCGTAAGACAGGCCATCGCGGCCACTCTGCAAGGCTTGCCATTGTCGGCGACCGTGGAGAGTTTCGAACCGCCGAAGATCGATTTCGTAATGGAAACGATGACGGGCGGGCGCTTCATCACCGAGTCAATGGCAAAAAGTGCCACCGCGCTATCAGCCAAACTGGTTCTGCAGGGTATGGGGTCGGAAATCATGCTCTCCTTGGGCGTGAGGCTGGGAGAAGACATTCTGCTCAACGTGCGCGAGGCGGGTCAGGATCAGGACGGCAATACCTGGTTCACGTACCACACCGTTGGCGGTCAGCTTAAGTCTTTGACTGAAGCCACACTCAAGATGAACGATAAACCCACCACCACGCTCGAACTTTCCTGCCGCACCTACAACCGCCTCGAAAATGGCATTCCGGTGATCGACATCGACGTGCGCACGCAAAAGTTCGTGCTCAATGGCGTGGACATTCTCGGTGATGCCCGCCGCGCTGTTTTGATTCCGTAACCCCTCGCACTACCCCCATGCAACTCGGTTAAACGCAGTCCCTGTGGGAGCGAGCCTGCTCGCGAAAGCGGCGTGCCTGACACATTGATGTCGGGTTTGCCGCCGCCATCGCTACAGGCCGGCTTCCACAGGTTGCACACCCAAGGAATTCATTTCATGTCCTGGACGCCTCCCGTTCACGTCCTGTTGTCGCCGATCACCGCCGACGACCAATCGACACTCGAGCAGATTCAGCTCAAACCGTTGTTTTACTCCGCACAGAAAGAAGCCCTGGCCCGTGCCGGCGATGATGAAGACGATCAGTTCTTCGAACTGGCGAAACTGGCCACGGGCCTGTCGGTCAAGGAACTCGACCAGCTCAAACGCCCGGACTACGTGAGCATCGCGCAGTACGTGCATGAGATGTCGACCCGTCCGGCGTCGTTTTTTCTACAGCAGGACACTGGTGCTGCATCGGACGATCCCGATCAAGTGCAACTGCTACAACCGCTCAATGCAGCGGGCCGCAGCCTGACCTCGCTCACCCTGGAAATGCCGGTGCTGCGCGCCACCAAGGCGATGAAAAAACTGAAAACTGCCAAGGAACGCGCCGAGTTCATCACCTCCCATTGCACCGGGCTGATGCTTCCCGATCTGGATCTGTTGACCGTGCCCGACTGGACACAGCTTCAGGTACGCATCGACGATTTTTTAAACAAACCGGCGGACTTCTTTCGGAGCGCGACATCGAAGTAATCCTCGATGTGGTACCGCTCATTTACTCGGTAAGTGAGGCGGACATTCTGGAATGGGACGCCGGCAAGGCATTGCGCCGATACGAGATCGCGATTAGTCGTCTTGGCGTGAAACAGGAGTAGAGCGGGATGGCAGAGAGTAAATATTCGCCGCCCGGTGCGGAGATCAAGAGCATTGAGCTGCCGCCACTCGGCAGTGCATCAGAAACACCGGGACTTGCCGGTATCACGAATCCTTTGTCGGGGCTGAATCTGGCACTCACAACAGCCAGCAACGACATCCGTCTGTTGGTGGAGGCGCAGGAAAAGCTGCGCGAAACCCTGGTGTCGTTGAACGGCACCCTGGCTTCGCAGCAGTCGCTGCTCAAGACAAATGCGTCGGCACCTGCGCCAGCCGGTGAGGCAAAGTCAAAGCTCAAGGCCGAGGTTGACCAGCGTGCACCACCGGAGGAGTTGAAGCCGGCGATGGCAATGCAGACGGCCTTGGTCGATCTCAATCAAAAGTTGCAGCTGGACCCGGAAGCTCTTCAGGTGGTGGCGAATGAAGCCTCGAGAATAGCCACTGAAAAACGTACCTCCGCCAGTGGTACGACGGGTGTGCAGTTGGTGCAGGTGCAACTGGCAGCGGTCAATGAGGGGCTGGTCAAAAACGTCAACTCGGATGACGTTCCGCAAGTGCTGACGGATTTCGCTCGCGACATCGGCATCATGGCATCTGCGTACAAGATTGACGCCAAGGAGGCCGGCGAGTTGATGGCCGGTTGGCATAGCTCGTTGAAACTTGATCGGGCAAAAAGCCTCGACCTGGGCGACGCGGCCAACCGCCTTGGTGCCAGGGTCGATTTGAAGGCCACGGCAGCAGACATCGGTTCGGTGGTGAAAAACGGCGGCGAGACGAGTCTGGCGGCGGGCATGAAGCCCGAGCATGTGGCTGCAATCGCAGCGGCCCTGCTGAGCGCTTCGGTGAGCAAGGACGGCGCCGGGGCATCGCTGAAGACGCTGGGCACGGCGTTCGGCAAGGGCGACACGGCTACACCTGAGCAACGGGCTGCCTGGGCCGAGCTCGATATCGAGCCGGGGGCACTGACCAGCAGGATGCGCACGGACGCATCGGGAGCGATCAAGGAAGTGCTGGCGGTGCTGAGTAGCAAGCCAGCCGAGCAACAGAGTGCATTGATCAAGACGCTGTTTGAGGGCGATGTCGGCATCCGCGAGTTGCTGAAGAGCCCCCAGGACCTGAACACCGCGTTTACGGTGGCGTCCGATAAGAGCAAAGGCTCAATGGCAGAGACTGCCGACGCCCGTGGCAATACCTCGCAAGCACGCTGGAGTGCGCTGGACGCAAGCTGGACCCGTCTCAATACGGGGCTCGGTAACGCAGTGGCGCCTATTACGGATCTCGCGATGGTCAGCGCCGATCTAGTGGTCAGCGGCCTCAGTTCGGTGGTTGAGACATTCCCGAAAGTCATCGCCGGATTGTCCTTGCTGGGTGCAGCGCTTGCGACCCCGTTTCGCGGGGCGATCATGAACAAGCTCACGTCAATTGTTTCTTCCGCAAAAACAGAACTGCTTAAACCGGACGCTGCGATCAAGCCGCCGAGAAGTGATGAGGTCGTTGGTCAAGACCAGAGAAAGACAGGCGACGGTACGCCAGACAACAACGGTAAACAGAAACCACAGGGTGCTGCTGACATCAAAGCCCCACGTCCTGCGATGCGCAGTCGACTGGTCACTTCCATGGCCAGAGCCAAGACCTTCACCGGTCGGCTGGGCGCTCCCATGGCGGTCGCCAGTACGAGTTACGACGGCATTAAAGCGCTGCTGGCGGGTGATTACAAAGCCGCGTCCGGTGCTCTCGGATCGGGTGTCGGCGGTTTGGCCGGCGGTTATGCGGGCGCTGCTGCCGGCGCGGTGATCGGCAGTTTCATCCCGGTCCCGGTTGTGGGCACTGCAATTGGAGCGTTGGTGGGCGGCCTGATCGGGTCCTACGTCGGCAGTGAGGGCGGGGAAATGCTTGGTGAGTCCCTCTACACCGAGGTTGACCGGCTTCGGTCTCCGGACCAGGTCAGCAAGGACCTGACCAGCAACCCCATGGACAACCGGCAGTTCAACTACTCGCCCGTCATCCAGATCACCGGTGCCGATCCGACGGACTCTGATCGACTGACTCAGAAAATCATGGCGAATCTGCGTATGCAGTTCAACGGCGAGTTTATGCCGATGATGATCAATCCGCTCTCTGTGCGAAGTGACGCGGCCCTGACCGACGGAGGTACGTAATGCGCCAGCAAATGGTCCTGGGCAGTTTCATTTTTGGCCTGTCCAGAAACTTCGCCTACAGCGCCCTGGTGCACAAGTCGAGCGGTGGCTGGACGAACATCGACATTCTCACCAGCAAACCCAAGTCCAGCCAGATCGGCCAAGGCCTGCAAACCCTGACGATTTCGGGCAAATCAATGTACGCGACCGCCATGAATCGGCTCGATGAACTGCGTGCCTTGCAGGCGCTGCGCATCCCTTTGCCATTGGTTGACGGCATTGGTCGTAACTGGGGCTTGTGGCGGATCAACGATGTGTCCGAAACCCAAAACAACATCATCGATGACGGTACCGCGATGGTGGTCGACTGGACGATCGAGCTGATGGAGGTCGCCAATGCATAGGGTTCGAAGTATTGCCGGTGATTCGGTGAATCTGTTGCTCTACCGCGAGCTCGGGCGTTGTGACGACGCCGTCGAGGAAGCGCTCTGGCGGCTCAATCCGGGGCTGGCCGAATACGCTGCAGTGTTGCCGGCGGGGGTGTGGGTGGTCCTGCCGGAACTGGATGTAAAACCCGTTGCACCCACGCCGGTTTCGGCCTGGGATTAAGGAGGCAACATGTCACTGGGATTCACCCCCGCGGTGGAAATTTATGGCGCCAACGCTGCGCTGCTTAACGAACGATTGCTCTCCTGGCAGCACGTCGATGCGGCGGGAATCGAGTCCGATAGTTTGACGCTGATCCTCAGTCTGGACGGGATTGAAGGCTTGCCGGACCTGGGCGGGAAGATCGGCCTGCGGGTCGGTTATCGGGAGTCGGGACTGGTGGACAAAGGCGAGTTCGTCGTTACACGACGTACACCGACGCTGTTCCCGTTGCGTCTGACGCTGGTGGCCACGGCGGCGCCGTTCAGTGCGGCGGACCTGACCGGTTTCAAGCAGCGTCGATCGGTCAGCCATGGTCCGACGACGTTGGGTGCGCTGTTTCGCCAATTGACGTCCAGGCACGGGTTTTCGCCTCGCGTCGCACCCGAGCTGGCGCTGATCCGAATCGAACACATTGATCAGTCCAACGAAACGGACATGGGTTTTCTGACCCGGCTGGCTCACCTTCATGACGCCGTCGCCAAGCCGATCAACGAACTGTATGTGTTGGCGCGGCGCGGTCAGGTGAAATCTTTGTCGGGCAAAGTTCTACCGAACATAAAGCTGTCGGTGACGACCAACAATCACCCGGGCGATAACGCCTTTATCTCTGCAGTGTTGGTGGAAACTGCCCGGGCGAAATATCAGGGTTGCAAAACCGGTTGGTGGGACGCGGCCGCCGGCAAAGTGCAGGAGGTAGAGAGCGGCATCGCGCCGTTCAAGACGATGCGCCAGCGCTACCAGAGTGCAGGCGATGCCCGGGCTGCCGGAGAGGGCGAGGTCCGCCGGATGCTGCGTGAAGCCCTCAAGGTGACGATCGAGTGCCCGGGCAATCCCGGATTGTCCGCCGAAGGCGTCGTACTGCTGGATCCCACCTGGCCGGATTTCATGCGCGGTCGCTGGTCGATCGACAAGGTGACCGCCAGCGGCAGTCGGGAGAAAAGTTATCGCTGCTCGATCGAGGCAACCTGCCTGGACGCCAAGGCCTGACGACCTTGCTCGATTCGTGAATGCGCCAACCCAATCACATCAACGCTGTTTTCCATTCTCTCTCTGGGGGGATCATGTCGGTTACTCAACACATGTTGCAAAGCATCCTGCCCAACGCCCGCCAGCAAGCGGGCGTTTTTATTTCCAGTCTCAACATCGCCATGGGGCGATTCAACATCAATACACCCAAACGTATCGCCGCGTTTCTGGCACAAGTCGGGCACGAGTCGGGACAATTGCAATACGTACGAGAGTTGGGCAGTAATCAATACCTCAGCAAGTACGACACCGGCACGTTGGCCGCACGTTTGGGAAATACGCCTGCGCTCGACGGCGACGGCCAAAAATACCGTGGCCGAGGCCTGATCCAGATCACCGGTCGCGACAATTACCGCCAATGCAGTCTCGGACTGTTCGGCGATGATCGTTTGTTGTTTTTGCCTGAACTGCTGGAAAAGCCGCAATGGGCCGCCGAGTCAGCAGCCTGGTTCTGGCAACAGAACGGCCTGAACGAACTGGCCGACCGCGATCAGTTCAACAGCATCACCCGCCGCATCAACGGTGGGCTTAACGGTCTGCAAGATCGTCTGCAGCTGTGGGCGCGGGCGAGGGCGGTGCTATGTCAGCCTTCGGTCTGATCCCGATTTCTTACCGGGCAATCGGCCTTGTTGTGTTACTGGCAGTGCTGGCCGGCGGATCGGCGGCGCTGGCCTGGCACTTTCAGGATTGGCGCTATGGCCGGCAACTCGCGGAGCTGGCCAGGCTGCATGCCGAGGCACTGAATCAGCTGACGCTGGCCGCCGCCACGCAGCAACAGGCCGAGCAGGACAAGCGTCTGGCGCTGGAGCAGCGTCTGTCGGCCAGTGAACAAACCCATTACCGAGCGCTTAGCGATGCCCGACGTGATCAAGGTCGCCTGCGCGATCGTCTTGCCACTGCTGATGTGCGCTTGTCAGTCCTCCTCGATGCCAATGACGCTGCCTCAGGCTGTTCAATGTCTGCCACCTCCGGTGCCGGCGGCGTGGATCATGGAGCGGCGCGAGCCCGACTTGACCCGGCGCATGCTCAACGAATTATCGCCATCACCGATGCCGGCGACAGCGGACTGATTGCCTTGCAGGCTTGCCAGGCCTATGTCAGAGCCATCGCTCGATAACATTTTGACCGATCCTGTGCCTTGCAAGCGCAATCCGCTCGTGTACGGTAGTGCTCATTCCGCTCGCTCAGGAGATGACCGTGAAAGAAATCACTCAACTGGCCGCTGAACTTGGCAGGCGCTTGCAGGTTCTGAATGCCCACGTCGCCGCAGCCGAGTCGTGTACCGGCGGCGGCATCTCAGAGGCGATCACTCGCATTCCGGGGAGTTCGGCGTGGTTCGAGGCCGGTTATGTGACGTACTCCAACCGACAGAAAACCGAGCAGTTGAACGTGCCTCCCGAATTATTCGAAACGGTCGGCGCCGTCAGTCGCGAGGTGGTCGAGGCGATGGTTCGCGGTGCTCAGGAAAAAAGTCAGGCGCATTTTGCCGTGGCGGTCAGCGGTGTGGCCGGCCCCGATGGCGGTTCGCCGAACAAACCGGTCGGCACGGTCTGGCTGGCCTGGGGCGTCGGTGAGCAGGTGTTCAGCGAGGTGCAGCACTTCGCCGGTAACCGCGATGAGGTCCGCCGACAAACGGTTAAGGCCGCGCTAGAGGGGCTGCTGCGTCATGCCGCTGGAGAAATCTCAAATCAGGGGTAGGCGATCCTGAAACGCTGTGGAATAATACTGGCTACTTATACAGGTGTTGGCCGTCAGGCCTTATTGATTACGTGAGGACTTTAATGGACGACAACAAGAAGAAAGCCTTGGCTGCGGCCCTGGGTCAGATCGAACGTCAATTCGGCAAGGGTGCCGTAATGCGTATGGGCGATCAGGACCGTCAGGCGATCCCGGCTATCTCCACTGGCTCTCTGGGTCTGGACATCGCGCTCGGCATTGGCGGTCTGCCAAAAGGTCGTATCGTTGAAATCTACGGTCCTGAATCCTCCGGTAAAACCACGCTGACGCTGTCGGTGATCGCCCAGGCTCAAAAAGCTGGCGCGACCTGCGCATTCGTCGACGCCGAACACGCCCTCGACCCTGAGTACGCCGGCAAACTGGGCGTCAACGTCGACGACCTGCTGGTTTCCCAGCCGGACACCGGCGAGCAAGCCCTGGAAATCACCGACATGCTGGTGCGTTCCAACGCAGTTGACGTGATCATCGTCGACTCCGTGGCCGCGCTGGTTCCGAAGGCTGAAATCGAAGGCGAAATGGGTGACATGCACGTCGGCCTGCAAGCCCGTCTGATGTCCCAGGCGCTGCGTAAAATCACCGGTAACATCAAGAACGCCAACTGCCTGGTAATCTTCATCAACCAGATCCGTATGAAAATCGGCGTGATGTTCGGCAGCCCGGAAACCACCACCGGTGGTAACGCGTTGAAGTTCTACGCTTCGGTTCGTCTGGACATCCGTCGTACTGGCGCGGTGAAAGAAGGTGATGAAGTCGTCGGTAGCGAAACCCGCGTCAAAGTCGTCAAGAACAAGGTGGCTTCGCCTTTCCGTCAGGCCGAGTTCCAGATTCTTTACGGCAAGGGCATCTACCTCAACGGCGAGATGATCGACCTGGGCGTGCTGCACGGTTTCGTTGAGAAGTCCGGCGCCTGGTATGCCTATGAAGGCACCAAGATCGGTCAGGGCAAGGCCAACTCGGCCAAGTTCCTGGCAGACAATCCGGAAATTGCCGCCAAGCTCGAGAAGCAACTGCGTGACAAGTTGCTGACCCCGGCGCCGGATGTCAAAGCATCGCCAGTCAAAGAGACGGCTGATGACCTGGCTGACGCTGATATCTGATTGATCCGATGACCGCCGTACTCGATACACTCGTCGCAGTGCGGCGAACCGCCATGGACCTGCTCGCACGACGCGAGCACGGTCGAGTCGAGCTGACGCGTAAACTGCGTCAGCGCGGTGCTCTCCCTGAAATGATTGACACAGCACTCGACCGTTTGACGGAAGAGGGCCTGCTGTCCGAAGCCCGTTACCTCGAAAGCTTCGTTTCCTACCGTGCTCGCTCCGGCTACGGCCCTTTGCGTATTCGTGAAGAACTGAGTCAGCGCGGCCTGCAACGTAACGACATCGAACTCGCCTTGCGCGAGAGCGGTATCAATTGGCAGGAGCAACTGGAAGATACCTGGCGGCGCAAATTTGCCGGGCATCTGCCGATAGACGTTCGGGAACGTGCCAAGCAAGGGCGTTTCCTGAGTTATCGGGGATATTCCATGGAAATGATCGGCCGCTTGTTCAGCGGTCGGGGAATGGATGATTGAATAAAAACGGCCCGCTATTTCGATAGCGGGCCGTGTTTTTTTTCCTCGATTTTGGCTCACGGCACCTTGGGCGGCTCTCGCGGGCGCTGTTGCGCCTGGGGTTTGGAGTCGGCCCAGTTTTCCGGCAGGTTGATATAGTCCACCAATTCCCGCAGGCGGCCATGATCCCTGGCGTTGAAGTTGAAGGCCAGTCGCGCCAGATGACTGAACTGCGCTTCATCGTGCTCCTCGCCGCTATAGGCGTGCTGATGAAAGTGATCGCTCAGGCACAGGTCGGCGAACGCTTCCTGCATGTGTTCGAGCGCCTGGTCGCTGAGCTTGTGGTTCATGCGGATCACGAACTGATGCTTGAGCCAGCGACTGGAGTGGAAGTTGCCGTAGAACTGATTGATCTGCTCTACCGCTTCTTCGGCGCTGTAGACCAGGCTCACGAGCTTCATGTCGGTGGGCAGGATGTAGCGATTTTCCTCCAGTTGATGATGAATGAAGTCCAGCGCGCCTTGCCAGAACTTGCCGCCCGGCGCATCCAGCAGCACTACCGGCACCAATGGGCTTTTGCCGGTCTGAATCAACGTCAACACCTCGAGTGCTTCATCCAGGGTGCCGAAACCACCTGGACACAGGACCAGCGCATCGGCTTCCTTGACGAAGAACAGCTTGCGGGTAAAAAAGAAGTGGAAGGGCAGCAGGTTGGCGGTGCCCTGAACCGTGGGGTTGGCATGCTGCTCGAAGGGCAGGGTGATATTGAACCCCAGGCTATGTTCCAGGCCGGCACCTTCATGGGCCGCCGCCATGATGCCGCCACCGGCACCGGTGATGACCATCAGGTCCGAGCGTGCCAGCGCCGCGCCGAGTTCCCGGGCCAGGCCATACAGCGGGTGTTCGATCGGTGTGCGCGCCGAGCCGAAAACCGTGACCTTGCGTCGCCCCCTGAACTGTTCGAGCACGCGAAAGGCATGCTCCAGTTCGCGCAGGGTTTGCAGGGTGATCTTGGCGTTCCAGCGGTTGTGGTCTTCCTGGGCCATGCGCAGCACGGTCAGGATCATGTCGCGGTAAATCGGAGTGTTGGGGCTGTTGGGTGAAACCAGGTTGAGTTGCTCTTCGACCTTGCTGATGAGGTCGTGGCCGCTTTCTTCGAAATGACGGCTCAGGAGGTCATTCGGTTGGTAAGGCATTCAACTTCTCCTTCTGCACAGAACCCTTGGCACCGACAAAACAGTCGTCAGCGCCGCGACACTTCATGTGTCGCTGTCTGCCCAAGCCCATGCCTGGGCGCTCCACTCGACTCGGTTCGAGTCGTCCATACAGGCTCTGTTTTTCCCTTGGATGAAAGAAACGTTCGCACAACAAGACACGCGATGGGCAGCCCCTTTCCTGCCCTGAAAAGTGATCGTGAACACTCTGAATCTAGACCCTTGCAGAGATTCTCGCTGCCTTGATCATTGCGCCGCAAAGTCTTTCCTGGCAACCGCTTATTGACGATTTGCAAGGTGAATTCACCGTTCGTCCGAACGCAAGCCGCAGGCCTCGCGCTCTGATTTACTAAGTTACAGGCATGACACGACAACTTTGCGTCAAAGGCAGGGCGCACGGTTCAAGCGGTTTAAGGATTTTTCGCTCAAAAAGGGGCGAGGTGCAGGGAGGCTGGAAGCTATGGCCAGAGTCATTCTGGAAATCGATACGCATCTGTATCGATTACTGAAGTCATCCGCCGAGACCAATCATTTGAGTCTTGAGGAGGAGTGTTGCCGGCGTCTGGAAGGCGCCGAGCGGCGTTCGCGATACTTGCAGGCGTTGGTGGCAGAACTGCGCGCCGAGGATGAACAGCGGCGCGCCAATTCCCGATGATTACTTCTTCTTGGCCGGTGCTGCTTTCGGGCAATCCGATTCCTGATAGCTGGCGGAACCGACCGAGCGATTGGTCTTCACTTCAGTGAAGTCGTAGCGCATGACTGCGCCCTTGGCCATCAGTTTACGGAACGATGGGTTGTTGCACACAGAGGCGCCCAGCTGGAAATACACGGCTTTGGGGTCGGCGCGCATCTTGTTGGCGTGGCTGCTTTGTACACTCAGGTGGTTGATCAGCGTGTTGCCTTCAACGGTGTAGCCCTGATCAAGAATGTCTTCGTTGATCGCCCGTGGAGTACCGACACTGCTTTGTGTGGCGACGTTTCGCAGTTCTCTGTTGAGATTCTGCTCACTCAAGGACGCAGCCTGAGCGCTGAAGGACGACGCCAGCAAAATGGCAGCGGTGGGAACGATAAGGCGCAGCATGAAACTCTCCTGGTTCAGTGACTGATGGTTCGACCCGTCACATGACTGTGCGTTCAGTGGCGGCGAATTATAGGGGACGAGGCCTGGACGGTACAGGCTTGCGCCGGCCGCTCTGATAAACTGCCGCCACTTTCTGACTTGCCGAGCGTTATTCGTGTCGATTTCCCCTCCGGTGCTGCCTGCGATGAGCCCTGTAACCCCAACCTTTGCTGCAAACGCCGTCGCCCGCTTGCGCGACGAGCGAGAGGAGGAGGGCATCAAGCCGATCCAGGCCCGTGGCTGGAGGGCGCCGCGTTGCCGTGCCTGCCGCGTGATCGAGAGTCACTGCCTGTGCGCCTGGCGTCCGCAGGTTGAGGCCCGCTCCGGCGTGTGCCTGATCATGACTAACAAAGAAGTGTTCAAGCCGAGCAACACCGGTTGGCTGATCGCCGATGTGGTGCGCGACAACCATGCCTTTATCTGGTCACGCACGGAAACGGATCCGCAGTTGCTGGCGTTGCTGGCCGACCCGCAATGGCAACCGTATCTGGTCTTTCCGGGTGAGTACGTCGAGCCTGAGCGAGTGACGAACACCGTCGAAGCCGATAGCACCAGGCGGCCATTGTTTATTCTGCTCGATGCGACCTGGACCGAAGCCCGGAAGATTTTCCGCAAAAGCCCTTACTTTGATCGGTTGCCGATCCTGAGCCTGTTGCCCGAGAAGCTGTCACGGTACCGGTTGCGCCGCTCGACCCGCAGCGAGCACTTGTGCACCGCCGAAGTGGCGGCACTGTGCCTTGATCTGGCGGGCGATACCGAGGCGGCCTCGGCGCTGGACGCTTATTTCGACGTGTTCAGCCAGCATTACCTTGATGCGAAACATCAGCTGGACATGAACGTGGCAACGCCGGCCCACACCGAACTGATGCCTTTCGTGCAGAACGCGGTGCCGGTGGCCTGCTGATTGTCGCCCATACTGCAAAGAACTGTACCGGCCATGCACCTTGACCACCCCGGTTTCGCTGGGCATGCTTGGCGCCGATTAGGGCGCGGCCAAAGTTTGATACGCCGTATTCTTTGCGTGATAGCCACGTAATTGGCGTTGAACGTGCCCTGCTGGTGCAGCTCCGTGGCTGTGCCTTGAGTTGTTTGAAAACAGGATCATTAGAAAAATGGCCACATACGAAATCCTGATTGCCGATGACCACCCTCTTTTTCGTAGCGCCCTGCATCAAGCATTGACCCTGGGCCTGGGTCCGGATGTCCGTCTGGTGGAAGTGGCAAGCATTGCCGAACTGGAAACCCGGCTGGACGAAAAGTCTGACTGGGACCTGGTACTGCTCGACCTCAACATGCCGGGGGCCTACGGTTTTTCCGGGCTGGTGCTGCTGCGCGGTCAATACCCGCAGATTCCGGTGGTGATGGTGTCGGCTCAGGAAGAGGCCTCGATCATGGTGAAGTCCCGTGAATTCGGCGCCAGCGGCTTCATTCCCAAATCCAGTGACCTGAGCATCATCCAGAAAGCCGTGCGAGCGGTGCTCGATGGCGATGTGTTCTGGCCGCCTCAGGCGTTCGAAGCCGTGAGTGTTTCCGCTGAAGCCAAGGCAGCCAGTGAAGGCCTTGCCAGCCTGACACCTCAACAGTTCCGGGTGCTGACCATGGTCTGTGAAGGGCTGTTGAACAAGCAGATTGCTTATGAGTTGAGCGTTTCCGAAGCGACGATCAAGGCGCATGTTACGGCTATATTCCGCAAGCTGAATGTGCGCACTCGCACCCAGGCGGCGTTGCTTCTGCAACAACTTGAGTCAATTTCAAGCCACTAAGCGCTGGCATCTTCACGCTTTTTTGACTTTGGTTGATCTAGCTTTCCCACTCCTTTTTGGTCAGTTGCCCACTCTATGTCACCTTTCAAAGGCCAAACCGGCCTCAAACGCATTCTCAACGCTTCCGGTTACTCGCTGGATGGCCTGCGCGCAGCCTTCACCGGTGAAGCGGCTTTTCGGCAGCTGGTGTTGCTCAATGTCATCCTGATCCCGCTTTCGTTCTTTCTGAACGTCAGTCGTGTCGAGCAGGCATTGCTGATCGCGGTCTGCCTGTTGGCGTTGATCGTCGAGCTGCTGAATTCGGCAGTGGAAGCGGCCATCGACCGCATTTCCCTTGAGTTGCACCCGCTGTCCAAGAACGCCAAGGACATGGGCAGCGCCGCTCAATTCGTGGCGTTGAGCATGATCGGGCTGGTGTGGGCGGTGATTCTGCTTTAAGCGATGCTGGGCAGCACGATCTCGTCGCTGCGCTGAACCCCGGCGGTGAACGCGCGGCACAGGTCGAGGAATTCGCGCATCGCCGAGGTCTGATATTTCTGTTTGTGCCAGATGAAATAGAACTGCCGCGCCAAGTCCAGATCCGGTGTCTCCACCGGCACCAGACTGCCGCGGCGGAATGCATCGCGCAGCGCCAGACGCGAAATACAGCCAATCCCCAGGCCTGATTCCACCGCGCGCTTGATCGCTTCGGTGTGTTCCAGCTCCAGTCGGATATTCAGCGCGCTGCGATGATGACGCATGGCCTGGTCAAAGGTCAGCCGCGTGCCAGAGCCTTGTTCCCGCAGAATCCAGGCCTCGTGGGTCAGTTCTTCCATGCTCGCGCTGCCACGCTGGGCCAGCGGATGTTGCGGCGCGCAGAACACCACCAACTCATCCTCGACCCAGCTCTGCACCTCGATGTCCGGATGACTGCAATCGCCTTCGATTAGACCCAGATCAATTTCATAGTGCGCGACTTGCTGCACGATGTTGGCAGTGTTCTGCACGTGCAGCTTCACCTGACTTTCCGGATGGCGCTGCATGAAGCTGCCGATCAGCAGGGTGGCCAGGTAATTGCCGATGGTCAGGGTCGCGCCGACGGCCAGGGAGCCGAAACCGGACTTGCCGTTGAGCAGGTCTTCGATTTCCTTGGCCTGGTCGAGCAGCGCCACAGCTTGTGGCAATAGCTGTTTGCCGAGGGCGTTAAGGCTCAGCCGTTTGCCGGCGCGGTCGAACAGCTGGCAGCTGCACTGACGCTCTAGCTCGGTGATCGAGGTGCTCGCCGCCGATTGCGAAAGGTTGAGCGTCAGGGCAGCACGGGATACGCTTTCCTGCTGGGCGACGGCGACGAATACTTGAAGTTGACGGAGAGTAAATCGCATATCTATATAACCGATAACCCTTATCTTAATAATCCATTTAACAGATATTGTCGCTGCCATTAGAATGCGATGCAATTGCGCACATCAGCGGCGCAGGCAAAATCTCCAGGAGTCCCACGTACATGAGCAACATGAACCACGAGCGTGTCCTCAGTGTTCATCACTGGAACGACACTCTGTTCAGCTTCAAGTGCACCCGCGATCCGGGCCTGCGCTTCGAGAACGGTCAGTTCGTGATGATCGGCCTGCAACAGCCCAACGGCCGGCCGCTCATGCGCGCTTACTCGATTGCCAGCCCGAACTGGGAAGAGCATCTCGAGTTCTTCAGCATCAAGGTGCCTGATGGCCCGCTGACTTCCCAGTTGCAGCATCTGAAGGAAGGCGACGAGATCATCATCAGCAAGAAGCCTACCGGCACCCTGGTGCTGGATGACTTGAAGCCTGGCAAACATTTGTACCTGCTCAGCACCGGTACTGGCCTGGCGCCGTTCATGAGCGTCATCCAGGACCCGGAAACCTACGAGCGTTTCGAAAAAGTGATCCTGTGCCACGGCGTACGTTACGTCAACGAAGTCGCTTACCGCGAGTTCATCACCGAACATCTGCCGCAGAACGAGTTCTTCGGCGAGGCGTTGCGTGACAAGTTGATCTACTACCCGACCGTGACCCGCGAGCCGTTCGAGAACGAAGGTCGCCTGACCGATCTGATGCGCAGTGGCAAGCTGTTCAGCGACATCGGCCTGCCACCGATCAACCCGCAGGACGACCGCGCCATGCTGTGCGGCAGCCCGAGCATGCTCGACGAGACCAGCGAAGTGTTGAACAGCTTCGGCCTGAAAGTTTCGCCGCGGATGCGCGAGCCGGGTGATTACCTGATCGAGCGTGCGTTCGTCGAGAAGTAAGCACAACGCCTGACGGCTTTGCTTTCCCTGTGGGAGCGAGCCTGCTCGCGATAGCGGTGTATCAGTCAGCATTATTGCCGACTGCCACACCGCTATCGCGAGCAGGCTCGCTCCCACAGTGGTTTCTGGCGTTCAGGTTTTTGCGGGAATGACTTCCAGGACGCGGATGACGCCCGCCTCGGGATAATGCCAGCGCACATCCAGATCCCAGAACTGCGCTCCATATTCCCGCTCAGGTGTAGGCGTCTGGTACGCCGGACGTGGGTCTTGTGCCAGGCATTGATCAATCAGGGCAACCAACGGCTCGCCGAGGCGCTGAGCGTGCTCGTGAGCTTGTTGCAGCGCTGTCTCCGCCCACCGCACAGGAATCAACTGCGGCGCGGCGCTGGCGATGCTGTTGGAGGCGCTGTCGATGATGTCGGCGTAAGGCACGTAGGGTTTGATGTCGAGAACCGGCGTGCCGTCCAAGAGGTCGATACCGGAGATAAACAACCGGTTGGCTTCGACCTTGTCCAGTTTCACCACGGATTGGCCGATGCCATTGGGCCGATGTGTCGCACGGGTGGCGAACACGCCCATGGATTTGTTGCCGCCCAGGCGAGGAGGGCGGACTTTCAGGCGTGGCTTCTCTTCCAGGGCCTGATGAAACAGGAACAGCAGCCAGACGTGGCTGACCTGCTCGAGACCTTGCACCGCATCGCCCTGATCGAACGGCGCCACCAGTTCCAGCACGCCACGAGCGGCCGGGGCCAGCTGAGGCTGGCGCGGGATGGCGAACTTCTCCTTGAAGCAGGAGCGCACGAAGCCGATGGGGGAAACGCTGTAGGTCATGGTTTGGGTCGAGGCGGGATAGGGCGGGCATGATAACCCGGCGGGCCTCAAGGCGGGGGGTGACTGAGCGGGCCTCTTCGCGGGCAAGCCTCGCGCCTACTGGGTTATCGAGCGAACACGGCGTTTGTGTACGCCAAAGAACCTGTAGGAGCGAGGCTTGCC
>NZ_JASCOM010000099.1:0-21363 GCF_029959925.1 Pseudomonas sp. PS02303 | reverse complement strand
ATTAGAATCCCATTCACTTTGTCTGCTCTGGCCATTTAGGGTGGTAGAAGCACCCCTAAAGCGCATGAGTTTCTAAGTGACTGTTTCTAATATCACAGCAATCTAACGCTTTCCAAGTGCCAGATCATAGCGTGTTCCTCAAGGTTTGCAGGTGGGCGACCTGTCGACTGAACTCAGCGCTGGACAGCCGCTGTTTCGGTCGCGGGCTCATCGCCTGGCTGATGGCGCGTGTGGGCTGGCCGGTCAGGCGCGCGAGCACCAGCCATTGTTCGGCGACGCCGAGTTGTTCAAAGCCGGGGTGTCGGTGGCGGACACGGCGCAGGATGTCTTGCTGCAAGGCTTGCAACAGGCTGTGCTGACCGCTGCGGCGCAGCATGAAATCGGCGCTGGCGCGAAGGTGTTCCTGAAGTTGCCGGCGACCTTTCGACGCCGGTGCCAGCAGCGGACCCTGGCGTACCCCGACATGCCAGAGCGCAAGACCGATCAGGGCGATGAGGGCGACCAACGCCTGAGGGAAGTTGCGCAGCAGCAAGGTCAGCAGACTGTCGTGGTCGGTATTGAACAGCAGGGTCACGCGCGTGTCGGCGGTCAGGTACCAGAGCAGCCAGGCATTGTCGTATTGGGCAATGGCCGGGGTTTTCCACAGGTCGGCGTCGGTGACGACGATGATCGAGCCGAGCCCGTGTTTCAACTGCATCATGTGCGTGGCCTTGCCACTGTTGGCCCAGGCTTGCGCGAGGTTATTCGGGTCTTCAAGATGGAACGCCGTATCGAAACTGGCGTAGGCCGGCGCGTTCTCGTCTTCCAGGTACAGCTTGGTCAGTTTGGGGAACGGGTCGTCAAGGATGTCCGGTGGAGGCTCCTTGAGGTCTTTGCTCAGCGACTGATGCACCTGCACGCGATCGAGCAGCAGGTCATTGCTCTGGCCGGTCTTTTCATCCCACAGCGACTGGGCGACAAACAACAGGCGCCCGCCGGCCCGGGTCCAGTTCATCACTTGATCAATCTGGCGTGGGGTCATGTTGTAGCGATCACCGAGCAACAACAGGCTGTGCTGATGCGGGTCGAGGCTGGGCAGCACGTCGAGACTGTTGGCATGGCCGACGGTCAGACCCTGTTTGCGCAGGAAATGCTCGGCGGCCAGATAGGGATTGGCCTGGGCTTCGGGCGTGGGGCCGTGATCGATTTCGGCCTGATACGGCGTGGCTTTCAGGTACAGATAAACACTCAGCGCGCCCACCAGTACGGTGATGAACACGCCGACCGAAAGCCACCAGCGCCGGTTCAACGGACGGCTCCCGGGCCGAACAAGGTTCGCCAGCCGTCACACAGTTCCTGTTGCACATGCGCGGGTGGCAATCGATGCCCGTAGGCCATGTTTTGCCAGTGCCCGGTCAAGGTTTTGCTGAAAGCGAGCAAGGCCGGTTGGTGCAGTTGTTCGACGCGTTGCAGCACCTCGCCTTCGGTGTCGGCGGGTTTCAGTGCCATGTTGTGGTCGTGCAACAAATGGCTGAGCAGGGCGCGATAGAGCAACCCGAGGGCCGCGCGCGGGTTGGTTTGCCAGAGACTTTCAGCGCTGGCGGCAATGTCGGCGGGCAGGGTTTCGCGGCTCAGGTCCAGGCCGAATGCTTGCTGCGGTAACGGACGCGCGGCTCGTCGGTTCAACACCGGCCGACGACTGACGAATGCCTGCAACCAGTCGCGGTAACGCCAGATCAACACGCCGATGGCGCTCATTACGGCGGCCCAGAGCAGAACTTCAATCAGGTTGGCAATAAAGCCGAAACGCTGGCTGTCGAGCAGACTGGCCAAAGCCTTCAGCCATTCGGGTGTTTTCCCGTCCTCCGGGGTTTTGGTGTCGGGTTTGTCTTCGTCAAATCGATAGCGGGTCACCGTTTCCTTGTTCGTGAACGGCGGCTGATCGAGGATTGTCTTGATGGTGTCCCTCGAGGCCTGGCTGGTCAGTGGTTGGTCCAGCAGACGTGGGCTGTCCGGGGTAATGACCGGCTCGGCGGCCCAGACGTTTTGCGTGGTCGGCACCAGCATTATCGCTGCCAGCAGCAGAGTGACCGCCATGGTGTTGAGGCGTTGGCGCAATCGGCGGAACACCAGTTCGATGTCCCAGGCTTCCAGCACCGTGCGTCGATTCAGATAAAGGCTGAAACCGCAGGCCACGTAGATCGGTTCCCAGACAATCAGCACCAGCACGTAAAAGAAATTCGTCAGGTGTTCCAGCCAGCGCCAGTCCTGGCTGGCCACGTCGATCAAGGTCTGCCAGCTCCAGTCGAGTTCAACCTGCTGTGGCAGGAACATATAGAACAGCACCATCAGGCCAATCCACAGCGCACTTTCCAGGTGCACGCCAATGATCGTCAACCACTGCGCTGCACCGGCGTTGCGCTGCAGCAACACCCGCAAGCGCTGCTGTCGTTCATCACCCGCCAGGCCTTCGAGTTGCACCACCGGCATCAGAAAGCTGCGGCTCAGGCTCAGGCGTCGCCAGGTCAGGCTGGCCAACAGTTGTGGCTTGAGCAGGTTCGGCCATTGGCGCAGCGCCTGTTTCAAGGTGGGCGTTTCGCCGAACATGGCTTTGGACAGGATATACAGCGGCAAGCGCTCGAATGCCGGTTTCAACCACCAGAAGATAAACACGGCGAGGGAGGGTGAATCCCAAAGGAAAAAGCTGAGCAGCGCGAAGATCGGCAAGGTGATGATGGCCCAACTGGTCATCAGCAACCGTCGATGGCGCTGGCTCAGCAGCACGCCCAGGTCCATGGCTTCCCAGGAGTTGCGCGGGCGGATGACGACCGTGGCATCACTCAGGCGCATGGCGGGTCCGTCCGGCAAACAGCAAGTAAGTCGCCACCAACAACCAGAGCGCCGCGCCGACCAGGTATTTGGTCATGGGGGCCGGCGCGGTCATCGACGACCAGTAGGCTTCGATAAACGCGGCAATCAGCAGAAACAGCATGACGCCGCAGATCAGCAACACGCTTTTGCGCGCTGCCAGTCGCAACGCTTCGGCGCGGGGCAGGCGTCCCGGCGCGATCAACGCCCAGCCCAGTTGCAGGCCGGCGGCACCGGCCAGGGCGATGGCGCTCAGTTCGAACGCGCCGTGACCAATCACGAAGGACCAGAAGGTTTGCCCGAAACCGATGTGCGTCAAGTGTCCCGCCACCGCACCGATCATCAAGCCATTGAACAGCAGGAAAAATGCGCTGCCCAGACCAAACAGCAACCCGCTGGCGAAGGTCTGAAAGGCGATGCCGATGTTGTGCATGATGTAGTAACCGAACATCACCCAGTCTTCGCTGGCGGCGCGTTCCGCCGAGCGGCCCAAATGGCCGGCGACCGGGTCGTACATGCTTTGCATCTCACTGACCTGCTCGGCCGGGATCAGACTGTAGACCAGGTCCGGGAACAGATACACCAGCAGCGCGAAGCCGATCAGACTGCCAAAAAACATCAGGCTGGCGGCGAGCACAAAGCGCCATTGTTCGCGCACCAACCGCGGGAAGCCGGCAAGGATAAAGCTCAGTATGTTGGCGCCCAGTCGACTGCGATGCCGGTAAAGCTGTTGATGCCCGCGCAGCACTTGTTGCTGCAACGAGTCGATCAGGAAACTGCTGTAGCCCCGTTCCTGAGCCAGTGCCAGTTGTTGGCAGAGTCGTCGATAGTCTTTCGGGAAACTGGCGATACCGGAAGCGTCCTTGCCGCACTCCAGTTGTTCGAGCACCAGGGAAAACCGCGCCCATTCGGCCTTGTGGCGATTTTCGAAAAGGCTTTGTTTCATGCGGGCCCCAACAAACCACGAGCGATGGCGTTAAGTTCCGCCACGGCGCGTGGCGCGGGAACCTGCAAGGGTTGGGCAAGGATGGACGCGAGTTCATGGCTGCGCGCCTCGGAAAGTTCGCCCTGGCGCTCGGCAAACCCGAGGACGGCACGTTGCTCGGGTAGCGTCAGGGCAAAGGCCGGGCGCCGAGGCTGGACGTCGGGCAGTTGCGGTCGGGTCAATGGCTGTTCGCGGTAGATCACCAGCGTGCCGGCGGCCAGGTCACCGAGGCGTTTGAAGGAGGGGTGTTGCAGGCAACTGATGGCGCCGAGGAAGTAGCCAAACGGCAACAGGTCGACGAATCGCAACAGGTTACGCAACAGCGAGGCGGACCATCCGATCGGGGTGCCGTCGTCATGTACCACGCGCAACCCCATCCATTGTTTGCCCGGCGAACGGCCCTGATTGAGGACCTCGAACAGCACCATGTACCACCAGCTGACCCCGAACAGCAGGATCGAGCCCAGCCCGGCACCGAGTTTTCCCAGAAACGCCAACACGATAAACAGCACGCCGAGTATCAGCCCGCGCAACCCGAGGTCGATGGAGAACGCCAGCGCACGAACCATCAACCCGGCCGGGCGCAGTGGCAAGTCGATGCCTTCGGGCGTTTCGACTTGATACCGCGTGTCCAGTGGTGGGGGCAGCGTCGCATTCCTTGGCAGTGCTGTGGTCTCGAGCATGGGCAACCTTGATGTGGCCTGTTCGGGATTCGATGTCTGTCCGATGCTAGCAGCCTCTCGGGGGAAAACGACATAACTATGTATTGCACGTTGCGAAACCAGAAGTGATTGAATAACAAGTTACTGGCCGGGGCGGGATGTGAACGCCTAGACTTTGCCGATCTTCAGTTCAGGAACAGCCCGTGACCTCGATCTTCTGGTACGACTACGAAACCACCGGCATCAATCCCCGATGCGACCGCCCGCTCCAGGTGGCGGGGATTCGCACTGACTTCGATCTCAATGAAATAGACGAGCCGGTCAACCTCTTCTGTCAGCCCAGCGACGACATCCTGCCGCATCCAGCAGCCTGCGCGATCACCGGTATTACGCCCAGCCAGCTGGCCGAACACGGTTTGAGCGAAGCCGACTTCATGACCCGGGTGCACGCTCAACTGGCGGCACCGGGGACCTGCGGCGCGGGTTACAACACGTTGCGCTTCGATGACGAGATGACCCGTTACAGCCTGTACCGAAACTTTTTCGACCCGTATGCGCGCGAGTGGCAGGGCGGCAACAGCCGCTGGGACCTGATTGATGTGGTACGTGCGGCCTACGCCTTGCGCCCCGATGGCCTTGTCTGGCCAACCGATGATGAAGGGCGGGTGACGCTTAAACTCGAACGGCTGACCGCCGCCAATGGCATTGACCACGGCAATGCCCACGAGGCGCTGTCGGACGTTCGCGCCACCATCGCCCTGGCTCGGCTTATTCGCGAGAAGCAGCCGAAGTTGTATGACTGGTTGTTCCAGTTGCGCGGCAAACAAAAGGTGATGGATCAGATTCGGCTGTTACAGCCGATGGTGCACATTTCCGGACGATTCTCGGCGGCTCGCAGTTATGTCGGTGTGGTGTTGCCACTGGCCTGGCATCCACGCAACAAGAACGCCCTGATTGTCTGTGACCTGCATCTGGATCCCCAGGGGTTGCTTGATCTGGACGCAGAAACCTTGCGTCAGCGCCTGTATACCCGCCGTGATGACCTGGCCGACGGCGAATTGCCGGTGCCGCTCAAGCTCATTCATATCAACAAGTGCCCGGTGGTGGCGCCGCTGTCGGTACTTCGTCCTGACGATCAGCAACGCCTGGGGCTGGACATGGCGCTTTATCAGGATCGCGTACTGCGGCTAAGTGACGCACAACAAGTTTGGCGAGATAAAGTGTTGGCTATTTATGCCAGCGAAGATTTCACTCCGAGCCGGGACCCCGAGCAACAGTTATACGATGGTTTTATCGGTGATCGGGATCGTCGTCTATGTGAGCAAGTCAGGGCCGCCGACCCCGCCCAATTATCACAACAGCAATGGCCTTTCGATGACGAACGTTTACCTGAATTATTGTTTCGTTATCGCGCACGCAACTTCCCCGATACGTTGAATTCCGAGGAGCAAGAGCGCTGGCAAACATTCTGTCAGCAACGTTTGTCGACCCCGGAGTGGGGGGCGCCCAATACGCTTGAAAGTTTCGTAGAAGCCGCAGCCCAATTGAGCGTTACTGCTACAACGTTTCAGCGAGAGGTACTGAGTGAATGGCAGAATTATGTCCAGGAATTACGCAAACGTTTGAATCTTTGAAAACGAAAAATGCCCGGGCTGTATTCCGGGCATAAAAAAACGCCAGCATCAGCTGGCGTTATTTTTTGTCACGGATAAGTCTTTGACAACCTATTGGGCTTAGCCCAGCAGGGTAGCCCAGCCTTCAACCACGTCACCGCCCCACTTGGCTTTCCACTCTTTCAGAGTCTTGTGGTTGCCACCTTTGGTTTCGATGACTTCGCCGTTGTGCGGGTTTTTGTATTGTTTAACTTTGCGAGCACGCTTGGTGCCAGTAGTTTTTACTGCGCCGCCACGTGGTGCTTTGGTCTTGGACTCTGGGTCCAGCAACGCGATGATGTCACGCAGGGACTTGGAGTATTCGCCCATCAGGGTGCGCAGTTTGCCTTCGAATTCCAGCTCGGTTTGCAGTTTGTCGTCTTGGGACAGGTTCTTCAAACGGGCTTGCAGCTCTTTGATAGCTTCTTCGGTGGCGCGATATTCGTTGATCAAGGACATGAGGACTACCTTATGTTGGGCGCTGGATGGCAGGGTGACAGTGCCGCAATAATAGTCAGGGTGTTTCATCAAGTAAACATTTAACCGGCTTTTTATTTAAATTAGTTGCGATGAATAGGGCGTCAATTCAACGCAGAGTTAAAAGTGTGATGCAGTCATCACAGATATTCACAATTGAACGCTTGAAGATTGACTACAAGAACACCATCGCGCGGGTGGTGAGGGGCTGCCGGAATCTGTTCCACTGACCCGCGTGCAGGTCAATGTGTCATCGATACTGCAGTTTTGCTGCGCAATCGCTAGAATGGCGGCCTTTGCGAAGTTCTGGAGTTTCCCCCTCATGCGCACTTTTCGGCTGGTGATTGCTTGCCCGGACCGCGTCGGCATCGTTGCTAAAGTCAGTAACTTTCTGGCGTCACATAACGGCTGGATCACTGAAGCGAGCCATCACTCGGACAATCAGAATGGCTGGTTCTTCATGCGTCACGAAATACGTGCCGACTCGCTGCCTTTCGGTATTGAGGCCTTTCGCGAAGCGTTTGCACCCATTGCCGAAGAGTTCTCGATGAACTGGCGCATTACCGACACCGCGCAGAAAAAGCGCGTTGTGTTGATGGCCAGCCGTGAGTCCCACTGTCTGGCCGACTTGCTGCACCGCTGGCACAGTGATGAACTGGATTGCGAAATTTCCTGTGTGATTTCCAACCACGACGACTTGCGCAGCATGGTGGAGTGGCACGGCATTCCTTATTACCACGTGCCGGTCAATCCACAGGACAAAGAGCCGGCCTTCGCCGAAGTCTCGCGCCTGGTCAAACATCACGATGCCGAAGTGGTGGTACTTGCCCGTTACATGCAAATCCTGCCGCCCGCGTTGTGCAGGGAATATGCGCACAAGGTCATCAACATTCACCACAGCTTCCTGCCGTCGTTCGTCGGCGCCAAGCCGTATCACCAGGCCTCGATGCGTGGCGTGAAGTTGATCGGTGCGACGTGTCACTACGTGACCGAAGAGCTGGATGCCGGTCCGATCATCGAGCAGGACGTGGTGCGCGTCAGCCACAGCGACAGCATTGAAGACATGGTGCGTTTCGGCCGTGACGTCGAGAAAATGGTGCTGGCCCGTGGTCTGCGTTATCACCTGGAAGACCGGGTGCTGGTGCATGGCAACAAGACCGTAGTGTTCTGATCGCCGCACATCACGGTTGAAATTCGAAGGGCCTGGGCGTTCAATCGCTTCAGGCCCTTCGCCGTTTCTGCACTGAGGACATGACCATGGCCGATCCACTCGACAAAGCCACTTCCAAGGCCCCCGCCACGTTGGGGGAGGGCTGTTTGAGTCGCTACGACCCGGATGAGATGAGCCCTGAAGACGGCACGGAGTTTCCCGGTGCCGCCGAGTTGTGGGAGCAGTTGCAGCAGCAACCCGAAGACAAGCCTAAGCCTGCTTGAACTTCATCAGTTTCTTCAGCAGCGGCCGCCCCAGCATCAGCAGAAACACCGGGCCGCCCACTACCAGGTAGAAGTAATACGTCACCGTCCGCCAGATCAGAATCGCCGCCGCGGCGGTGGATTTCCCCACCATGGGCGCCAACAGCGCCGCTGAAGTCAACTCCGCCGCACCCGCACCGCCCGGCAGCAGGCTGAATTGCCCTGCACTCAGCGACAGCATCTGGATCAGAAAGCACCAGGCCCACTGCAAATCTGCCCCGAGCCCGCGCAACGCCAGATACAGCACGCTATACCGCAGGAGCCAATGCACGCAGGTCAGGGCAAACACCTTGATCAACGTCAGAACGGGCAACTTCAGCGTGTCAGTGAACGCTGCCAGGAAATGAAGGAGCTTGCGTGCCCAGCGCAGGCGCGTGGTGCCTTTGACGTTGAGGCGAACGAGCAGTCGCCCGCTCAGGCGAATCAGCAGTCGATGGTAGCGCGCCACCACCACGCAACTGAGCAGCCCGCCAAACATGGAGACGGCGCTGACGATCAGCAGCCATTCCAGGCGTTCGCTGAGGTGCTGGAATAACGCATAGATCAGAATCCCGCTCAGCGCGCAGAGGAAAAACAGCAGATCGCTGAGTTGGTCCATGGCGAACACCGCGCTGCCCCGTGCCGGGCGCACGCCATTGCGCGCCAGTAGCGCCATGATGGTCAGCGGGCCGCCGCTGCCGCCTGGGGTGGCGCAGTAGGCGAACTCGGCGGCCATCACTACGCCAAGACTCTTGACCCGGCCGACCTTGTCGCACTGATCGCCCAGCAACAGGCGCAAGCGCAGGGTGTTCACCACCCAGCACAGCAAGATCATGCCGAACATGATCAGCAATTCATTCAAGGGGAAATTTTGCAGCCGCGACCACGTCTCGTTGCCGCCCAGCAGCAATGGAATCAGCACCGCGGCGAGCAGGGCGATAAACAGCAGAATGCCCCGGCTCATGCGGCGCGACCGAGACGATCACTGTGAAAAGAGAGCCACTGGGCCTTGGTCATTGGCACTCGCCCCTCATCGAGCAAGCGCTTGAGGGTTTGCAGCCAATAGTTGCGCGAAAATCCATGACGCATGTCCACCGGGTGCAGTCCAAGGCGAATCACCGGCGCGTGCCGCCAGCGCTGTTCACGCTGGTCGCTGATGATTTTCGACAGCCCCCGGCGCCAGGCACTGCGCGCACTCCAGACCAGTCCCGGCGCATCGATGGCCTTGAAGTCCGGCAGCCGATAGAGATGCTGTGAATCGCTGGTGTAGCTCAGCGGTAACTGGCGTAACGCCTGCCGAGTGCCTTCGCTCATCAACCATGCCGGGGCGACGAAGCCTTCCAGTGGCCAGTGATAACGATGGAACACTTCGATTCCGGCACGCAGGCGGGCGAGGGCGGCGGCTTGCGACAAGCTGTAAAACTCGCCTTCGTGGGTATAGATCCGGCGCATGAACCAGTCTCTGGGATTGCTGGGAGGAGGGCTTTCGTCGCAATGAAAGTAGCCGTGCAATGCCAGTTCGTCACCTCGGGCAACTCGGCTGGTCAGCCATCGGCGAAATCCCGGATGCTCGTCCAGGTCGTTGTGCTTGTGGAAGTTGGGCACCACCAGCCAGGTCATCGGCACTTCGCCCAGGGCATCGACAGCCTCGACAAAAGGCTGGTAATCGGCCCAGGTCTGCGGCGCAACGTCATGCAGCACGAGTACCAGGCTGGGCAGGTTCATGGGCTCAACCATTGGCGGTCAGCGGCCATTGGCTGCCGAGCACTGCGTGATAGTGCCCCAGCAGGCTGTCGACCACGGTGTCCCAGGCGTAATGCTGTTCGACATGGTTGCGGGCGCGCTTGCCCAGGGCGGCGCTGTCGTGGCTGAACAGCTCGCGAACAGCATTGGCCATCGCCAGGGGATTGTTCGGCGCGCAGAGCAAGCCGCATTGATCGGTGACGATTTCCTGAAAGGCCCCGGCGGCTACCGCCACCACCGGAATACCGCTGGCCATGGCTTCGAGGATCACCAGGCCGAAGGTTTCCTGATCGCCGGCATGCAGCAACGCGTCAGCGCTGGCCATCAAGCGCGCGACTTGCGTGGCCGGGCAGAACTCATCGACGACAGTCACGTTGTCCGGCACCACAGCGGGCATGGAAGAACCGACTAGCAACAAATGATAACGAGGCCCCAGACGTTTCATGCAACCGAGCAAGACCGGCAGGTTTTTTTCCTTGGAGCCACGGCCGGCAAAAATCAGCAGATGGGTGTTTTCATCAATGCCTAACTCGGCCCGCAAGCCGCTGTCCCTTGCTTGGGGATTGAACGTTTGCAGGTCGACCCCCAACGGCTGGACAAACACATTCTTCACGCCAAGACCGATCAACTTGTCGGCCATGACCTGACT
The DNA here is from genome assembly GCF_029959925.1 of Pseudomonas sp. PS02303. NCBI lineage: Bacteria > Pseudomonadati > Pseudomonadota > Gammaproteobacteria > Pseudomonadales > Pseudomonadaceae > Pseudomonas > Pseudomonas sp. PS02303. The sequence goes on along the minus strand of NZ_JASCOM010000099.1, from coordinate 10,896 downwards.
CGGTGCCAGCACACGGTCGAAGTTGCCATACAGCTTGCGGACATAGGCCTCGACATTCGGGGTCACCCAATTGCCCATTCGATTGCTGACCAGCAGTGGCAGGTCCGAGTGATAAAAGCCGATCACCGGCACATCCAGTTGCCGGCGCGCATCCAGAGCTGCCCATGCGGTGAGGTAAGGGTCGCCGACTTCGATCAGGTCAGGCTGCAAATCATGCAGGACATTTCGCCATGGCGCCAAGCGGAGAGGAAAACGATAACCCTTGCCGAAAGGTAGGGCCGGGGCTGGAACTGAGTAGACGCCGTCATGCTCACTCAGGTGTGCCCCTGGAATCAGCAAACTGTGGCGAATGCCTGGCTTGATGCTCAGGCGACGGTGCTTGGCATCCAGATACGTGCGCACGCCACCGCTGGCCGGGGCGTAGAACATGGTGATGTCCGCGATATGCACAGTGAGCATCCCTCCGGTCCGTTGTTCTCCCTTGGTTGACCTTTATGAAGGATAGATGTTCGGTCGGGGTTTTGTGGCGCGCAGATCAGCGAGGTTTTTGCGGTGTATTTCAGACCGCCTTCGCGGGCAAGCCTCGCTCCTACAAATTAACGCTAACCCGTGTAGGAGCGGGGCTTGCCCGCAAAGAGGACCTCAATGCCGCATCAAATACGGAAACTGCCCACCAACTGCTTAAGACGCGCTGCCTGCTGCTCCAGGTCCGAACACGCCCGCAACGTCGATTGCAGGTTCTCCACGCCTTCCTGATTCAGCGTGTTGATCTCGGTAATGTCGACGTTGATCGACTCCACCACCGCCGTCTGTTCCTCGGTCGCGGTCGCCACCGACTGGTTCATCCCGTCAATCTCACCAATACGCAACGTCACGCTGTTCAAGCGCTCGCCCGCCAGGTTGGCGATTTCCACGCTGTCCTGGCTGTGGCGCTGGCTGTCGCTCATGGTGCTGACGGATTCACGGGCGCCGACTTGCAGCTCTTCGATCATGGTCTGCACCTGTTGCGCCGATTCCTGTGTGCGGTGCGCCAGGTTGCGTACTTCGTCAGCCACCACGGCAAAACCACGCCCGGCTTCACCGGCGCGGGCCGCTTCGATGGCAGCGTTGAGCGCCAGCAGGTTGGTTTGCTGGGAGATGCTGGTGATCACTTCGAGAATCTGCCCGATGTTCACGGTTTTGCTGTTCAGCGATTCGATGTTGGTGCTCGAAGCGCTGAGCATGCTCGACAGCTGATTCATCGCTTTGATGCTGCGATCCACCACTTGCTGGCCATCTTCGGCGAGGCTGCGGGCATCGCTGGCCTGGCTGGACGCCTGTGCAGCGTTGCGGGCGATTTCCTGAGCGGCGGCGCCGAGCTGGTTGATCGCGGCGGCCACGCTGCTGGTGCGCGAGGCTTGCTGGTCGGAGTTGAACATCGACGAATTCGACGCGGCGACCACACGCAGCGCGACTTCGTTGACCTGGCCGGTGGCCGAGGACACTTCACGGATCGAACCGTGAATACGTTCGACAAAACGGTTGAACGCTGTGCCTAGCACGCCGAATTCGTCGTTATTGACGATGGTCAGACGTTTGGTCAGGTCGCCTTCACCGTCGGCGATGTCTTCCATGGCGCGGGTCATGACATGCAGCGGCTGGATCAGGATGCGGATCAACATGCCCAGCAACGCGATGATGATCGCCACGGCAATGATCGTCGCGACGACCGCCGAGGCGCGGAACTCGCTGAGCATCGAGAAGGCTTTGTCTTTATCGACCGACAGGCCGATGTACCAGTGGACCGATGGCAGGCCTTTAATCGCCGTGAAGGTGACGATGCGAGTCTTGCCGTCCACTTCGACTTCACTGAAGTCGCTGCTGATGCGCGGGGTATTGTTCGGGTACGCCTCGCTCAGGGACTTCATCACCAGGGCTTTGTCCGGGTGCACCAGGATCTTGCCGTCGGCGCTGACCAGGAAGGCGTAACCCATGCCGTCGAAATCACGGGCGCTGAGGGTGTCGATCAGGGTTTGCAGGCTCAAGTCGCCGCCCACCACACCCACGCTTTGCCCGGCCTTTTTCGAGGCGGTGGCGATGGAGATGATGGTCTGGCCGGTGGCCGCATCGATATAAGGTTCGGTCACGGTCGCCGTGCTGCTGCTTTCGGCGCCTTTGTACCAAGGACGCACCCGCGGATCGAAACCGGCAGGCATTTTGGCGTCGGGACGAATCGTGAAGCTGCCGGTGGAGTCGCCCAGGTAGGACGCCATGAAAGTCGACGTCAGGGCTTTCTGATCAAGCAGACTGGCGACGTTGGCCTGTTCAGGATTGACGGCTATGTTTTGAGCGAGGTTGTCGATCAGCAGGATACGGCCAGTCAGCCAGGTCTGGATGTTGCTGGCGGTGACGTCTCCCATCTCGTTGAGGTAATTGTCCAGGTCTTCGCGAATGGCGTTGCGCTGCAGGTAGTCGTTGTACAGTGTGAACGAGGCGAAGGCGGCAATGACGATGAGGGCGGCGGCAAGCAAGATTTTATGGCTGAAACGCAGGTTTTTGTTCATGGCTTGGGGTTCCGCTAAGGTCTTAATGTCCTGAGCGTGCTTTTATAAAGGCACGCAAAATGGGCAATGTTGAAAAAAAGCTGATATTTCCATCCTCTCCTTAGGGAATTACCGACGCTATTTTCGGATTGGTCTCACAACTATTTGTATCGGCCGTGCAGGATCAAAGATTAACCATGGGTGACAAAATGCCTGACTCATCGCAACTCGTTATCGGCGCTGACCTTGCCGGCCAGCCTATCTCCCAGGCCATGCGCCTGGCGAACCGTCACGGCCTGGTCGCGGGCGCTACCGGGACCGGTAAAACCGTCACGTTGCAGCGACTGGCCGAAGCCTTCAGCGACGCGGGCGTGGCGGTGTTCGCGGCAGACATCAAGGGCGACCTGTGTGGCCTGGGTGCTGCCGGCAACCCTCAAGGCAAAATCGCTGAGCGGATCGCCGGGATGCCGTGGCTCAACCACAAGCCTGCGGCTTACCCGGTCACCCTGTGGGACATTCACGGTGAGTCCGGTCATCCATTGCGCACCACCTTGAGCGAAATGGGGCCGTTGCTGATCGGCAGCCTGCTGGAGTTGACCGACAGCCAGCAGTCGGCGCTGTATGCCGCGTTCAAGGTCGCGGACCGCGAAGGGCTGTTGCTGCTGGACCTCAAGGATCTGAAGGCGCTGCTCAATCACCTGCGTGACAACCCTGAGTTGCTGGGGGACGACGCGGCGTTGATGACCACCGGTTCCAGTCAGGCGCTGTTGCGGCGTCTGGCGACCCTGGAGCAACAAGGTGCCGAAGCGCTGTTCGGTGAACCGGCGCTGCAACTCGAAGACATTCTGCAACCGACGGCTGACGGCCGTGGGCGCATTCATTTGCTGGATGCCAGTCGTCTGGTCCACGAAGCGCCGAAGGTGTATGCGACATTCCTGCTGTGGTTGCTGGCCGAGTTGTTCGAGCAACTGCCGGAGCGTGGCGATTCGGACAAACCGCTGCTGGCACTGTTTTTCGACGAAGCGCATTTATTGTTCGCCGACACGCCCAAGGCTTTGCAGGATCGCCTGGAGCAGGTGGTGCGGCTGATTCGTTCCAAAGGCGTGGGCGTGTATTTCGTCACGCAATCACCGGGCGACTTGCCGGATGACGTGCTGGCTCAGCTCGGCCTGCGTATCCAGCATGGTTTGCGCGCCTTCACCGCCAAGGAGCAGAAATCCCTGCGAGCGGTGGCGGAGGGCTTCCGGCCGAACCCGGCGTTTGATGCCCTGTCGGTGTTGACCGAACTGGGGATCGGCGAGGCGCTGGTCGGCACCTTGCAAGACAAGGGCACGCCGGAGATGGTCCAGCGTGTCTTGGTCGCCCCGCCGCAATCGCGGATCGGGCCGTTGACCGAAACCGAGCGCACGATGCTGATCGCCGGGTCGCCGTTCAAGGGGCGGTATGACAAGCCGGTTGATCGGGAATCGGCGTATGAAATATTGATGGGCCGTAAAGGGTTGGCGCCGGAGCCTGAGGCCGTTCCGGGTAAACCGGCCGCCGAAGAGCCGAGTTTCACCGACAAGGCCGGGGAATTCCTCGGAACGGCGGCGGGGCAGGCGCTGAAATCGGCGATGCGCCAGGCGGCCAATCAATTGGGCCGGCAGCTGGTACGCGGACTGATGGGCTCGTTGCTCGGTGGCAGTAAACGCCGCTGACAACCACTGGCTGGACACAACCCTGTAGGAGCGAGCGGTGCGGCGATCCTACAGGTGAAACATCAATTTCAGGTTTTGGGTTTGGCGTGGGCCGCAAGGCGTTCCAGCGCCGCTCGCAGATTCGGATCGCTGATGCCATCGGCCGTGGCCTGAATGGTTGCGCCGGCATCCGTCGACAAACTGATGGTATGCCCCGCCGCCCCTTGCTGAACGGTGGGGGGCTGCACTTTGAACAGAATCCGCGTCAGGCTGGCGAACTCGTCGAACATCTGTAACTGGCGTTGCAGGCGTTTTTGCTGGTAACGCAGGCGGGTGGCCCAGTGACCGTCAGTGACGATCAGCAGTAAACTGCCTTCGCGCCACGAGGCCACATGGCAATGCTCGCGCGCAGCAGGCTGCAACTGGCTTTCGAGCAGACGTTGCAGATGACCCAGGCGTTGAGCATGGCCAAAAATGGCTTTCAGCGGCTTGGCTTCGCGAAGCAGAACGGCGGGTGCTCTGGCCGTGAGAGGGCGAAATGCCATGATCAGACACCTGAAGTAACAGAGCCGCCATGGTAGCAGAAAGCATCACATGCGCCCGACCCATTGCTTTGCGAGCGCTTTACCCATTAAATCAACAAGTAACTTCTGCCGCGAATGGCTTGAAGTTGCGCAAAAAGCCCTTATTTTAAGTGAGCCCCGTCACAGCGCAGTGCATGCATCGTGGAACAACGCCACTTTCCTCACCATCGTTTCCGGGTAGAATGCTCGTTCGCATGCGGCCATGAGGGCTGCACGGGCGACTCACGGGGCCGCCCTCCATCCCTTTAGTGTGGAAGATCCTGCCGATATGTTTGCGCCTTTGTTAAAGAAACTTTTTGGAAGCAAGAACGAGCGTGAAGTCAAACGCATGCTCAAGACGGTGCAACTCGTCAATGCCTTCGAAGAGCAAATGGTGGCCCTTTCGGACGATCAATTGCGTGCCAAGACAGACGAGTTCAAGGCCCGCATCGCCAAAGGGGAAACCCTCGACAAGCTGCTGCCAGAAGCCTTTGCGGTCGCCCGCGAAGCCGGTAAGCGTGTCATGGGTATGCGCCACTTCGATGTCCAGCTGATTGGCGGCATGACCTTGCATGAAGGCCAGATCGCGGAAATGCGTACCGGTGAAGGCAAGACCCTGGTGGCAACACTGGGCGTTTACCTCAACGCGCTGTCCGGCAAGGGCGTGCACGTTGTGACGGTGAACGACTACCTGGCCCGTCGTGACGCCAACTGGATGCGTCCGCTCTACGAATTCCTCGGTATGACGGTCGGTGTGGTCACCCCATTCCAGCCGCCGGAAGAGAAGCGCGCTGCTTACGCCGCCGACATCACCTACGGCACCAACAACGAATTCGGTTTCGACTACCTGCGCGACAACATGGCGTTCAGCATGGAAGAAAAATTCCAGCGCGAACTCAATTTTGCCGTGATCGACGAAGTCGACTCCATCCTCATCGACGAAGCCCGTACCCCGCTGATCATTTCCGGTCAGGCCGAGGACAGCTCCAAGCTGTACATCGAGATCAACAAACTGATCCCGCAGCTGGAATTGCACGTCGAAGAAGTGGAAGGCGAAGTCACCAAGGCTGGCCATTACACCGTTGACGAGAAGACCCGTCAGGTCGAACTCAACGAAGCCGGTCACCAGTTCATCGAAGACATGCTGACCCGCGTCGGCCTGCTGGCTGAAGGCGAGAGCCTGTATTCGGCGCACAACCTGGGCCTGCTGACCCACGTTTATGCCGGTCTGCGCGCTCATAAGCTGTTCAATCGCAACATCGAATACATCGTGCAGGATGGCCAGGTCGTCCTGGTCGACGAACACACCGGCCGCACCATGCCGGGTCGCCGTTTGTCCGAAGGCCTGCACCAGGCCATCGAAGCCAAGGAAAACCTGAACATCCAGGCCGAAAGCCAGACCCTGGCCTCGACCACGTTCCAGAACTACTTCCGTCTGTACAACAAGCTGTCCGGCATGACCGGTACTGCGGACACCGAAGCGTTCGAATTCCACCAGATCTACGGTCTGTCGGTGATGGTCATTCCACCGAACAAACCGTTGGCGCGTAAAGATTACAACGACCTGGTGTTCCTGACCGCCGAAGAGAAATACGCGGCGATCATCAACGACATCAAGGAATGCATGACCCTGGGCCGTCCGGTGCTGGTGGGGACTGCAACCATCGAAACGTCCGAGCACATGTCTGCGTTGCTGCAGAAGGAAGGCATCGAACACAAGGTCCTGAACGCCAAGTTCCACGAAAAAGAAGCCGAGATCATTGCCCAGGCCGGTCGCCCGGGTGCGCTGACCATCGCCACCAACATGGCCGGTCGCGGTACCGACATTCTGTTGGGCGGCAACTGGGAAGTGGAAGTTGCGACCCTGGAAAATCCGACCCCTGAGCAGATTGCCCAGATCAAGGCCGACTGGCAGAAACGTCACCAGCAAGTGCTGGAGTCGGGCGGCTTGCAGGTGATTGCTTCCGAGCGTCACGAATCGCGCCGTATCGACAACCAGCTGCGTGGTCGTGCCGGTCGTCAGGGTGACGCCGGTTCCAGCCGTTTCTACCTGTCGCTGGAAGACAGCCTGATGCGCATCTTCGCCTCTGACCGGGTGAAGAACTTCATGAAAGCCTTGGGCATGCAGTCCGGTGAAGCGATCGAGCACCGTATGGTGACCAACGCCATCGAGAAGGCTCAGCGCAAGGTTGAAGGTCGTAACTTCGACATTCGCAAGCAACTGCTCGAGTTCGACGACGTCAACAACGAACAGCGTAAAGTGATCTATCACATGCGTAACACGTTGCTGGCCGCCGACAACATCGGTGAAACCATCGCCGACTTCCGTCAGGACGTGCTCAACGCGACCATCAGTGCGCACATTCCACCGCAATCGCTGCCAGAGCAGTGGGACGTGGCCGGTCTGGAAGCTGCGTTGCAGAGCGACTTCGGTGTGGCGCTGCCGATCCAGAAATGGCTCGACGAAGACGATCACCTGTACGAAGAAACCCTGCGCGAGAAGCTGATGCAGGAGCTCATCGCTGCCTACAACGAGAAAGAAGATCAGGCCGGTGCCGACGCACTGCGCACCTTCGAGAAGCAAATCGTTCTGCGTGTGCTCGACGACCTGTGGAAAGACCACCTGTCGACCATGGATCACCTGCGTCACGGCATCCACTTGCGTGGTTATGCACAGAAGAACCCGAAGCAAGAGTACAAGCGCGAGTCCTACACGCTGTTCTCCGAGCTGCTGGATTCGATCAAGCGCGACTCGATCCGTGTGCTGTCGCACGTTCAGGTTCGCCGCGAAGATCCGGAAGCAGAAGAGCAACGCCTGCGTCAGGAAGCCGAGGCATTGGCGGCGCGCATGCAGTTCCTGCACGACGAAGCGCCAGGTCTTGAGCAACCGGAACTGCTCGGTGAAGAGGTCGATGTCGCCCTCGCCACTGCACCGGTTCGCAACGAACAGAAGCTGGGCCGTAACGAACTGTGCTACTGCGGTTCGGGCAAGAAATTCAAGCATTGCCACGGGCAGATCCAGTAAACCCGTTTCATACGCTGAAATACCCGCGCCGCGACCGGCATCAGCCGTCGCGGCGTTTTGCCATTTACACCACCGTTCTTCCTGAGAGCGGTGCTGACATCATTTATTAAGGAGCGCATTCATGGCTGTTGGTCTTGGTCCTTTGCCAACGTTGCACCCGGTTGCCGGTTTTGAACTCGGTATCGCCTCGGCCGGCATCAAGCGCCCGGGGCGCAAGGATGTTGTGGTCATGCGCTGCGCCGAAGGCTCCACGGTCGCGGGCGTGTTCACCCTGAACGCCTTTTGCGCCGCTCCGGTGATTCTGGCCAAGCAACGTGTGCAAGGCCCGGTACGTTACCTGCTGACCAACACCGGCAATGCCAACGCCGGCACGGGCGAACCTGGCCTCGCCGCCGCCGAGCGCACCTGCGCGAAACTGGCTGAATTGACCGGCGTTGACGCCAGCCTGGTGCTGCCGTATTCCACCGGTGTGATCGGTGAGCCGCTGCCGGTCGAGAAAATCGAAGGTGCGCTGCAAGCCGCCCTTGACGACCTGTCAGTGAATAACTGGGAAGCCGCCGCCACCGGCATCATGACCACCGACACCTTGCCCAAAGGTGCCAGCCGCCAGTTCCAGCATGACGGCGTGACTATTACCGTTACCGGCATCAGCAAAGGCGCGGGCATGATCCGTCCGAACATGGCGACCATGCTCGGCTACATCGCCACCGACGCCAAAGTTTCCCGCGACGTGTTGCAGAATCTGCTGCTGGACGGTGCCAACAAGTCGTTCAACCGCATCACCATCGACGGCGACACCTCGACCAACGACTGCTGCATGCTGATCGCCACCGGTCAGGCCGCGCTGCCGGAAATCACCCGCGCCGAAGGCGAGTTGTTTGCCAAGCTGAAACAAGCTGTGTTCGAAGTGTGCATGGACGTGGCCCAGGCCATCGTGCGTGACGGCGAAGGCGCGACCAAATTTGTGACCGTTGAAGTCAACGGCGGCGGCAATCATCAGGAATGCCTGGACGTCGGTTACACCGTGGCGCACTCGCCGCTGATCAAGACCGCGCTGTTCGCGTCCGACCCGAACTGGGGCCGCATCCTTGCTGCCGTTGGCCGTGCCGGCGTGCCGAACCTGGACGTCAGCAAGATCGACGTGTTCCTCGGCGAAGTCTGCATCGCCAGCCGTGGCGCCCGCGCCGCGACCTACACCGAAGCCCAGGGCGCGGCGGTGATGCAGCAGGAAGAAATCACCATCCGTATCGAACTGGGTCGCGGCGATTGCAGCGAAACCATCTGGACCACCGACCTGTCCCACGAATACGTGAAGATCAACGCCGAATACCGCACATAAGATAGATCGCTTTCGCGGGCACGTCGGATCGCCCGCGAAGACGGCCGACCAGACACTGCAAATGCTGGCCCGCTTCCCTTCTCAAAAGGTCCCGAACATGAGCCTCCACCTGATCATCGGCGACAAACTGCTTTCCTCCTGGTCCCTGCGCGGCGCACTGGCCCTTGACCTCACTGGCGCCCCGTACACCGAAGAACTGATCAAGCTGGGCCAGCCGGACACCCGCGAACGCCTGCTCAAGCATTCGCCGACCGGCAAAGTCCCGCTGCTGAAATCCGTGCACGGCACCATCGCCGATTCTCTGGCGATTGCCGAATACCTGGCCGAGCAATTCCCCGACGCTGGCCTCTGGCCCAAAGACACCGCCGCCCGCGCCCAGGCCCGTTCGGCCTGTGCGCAGATGCACGCCGGGTTCTTTGCCATGCGCGGCAACATGCCGTTCGACCTGAGCCGCGACGCACCGCTATCGCCGACGCCTCCTGAGGTTCAGGCAGACATCGAGCGCATGCTGGCGTTGTGGGCTGAATGCCGTGCGGTCGCCACTGAAACCGGTCCGTTCCTGTTCGGTGGCGCGACCCTCGCCGATGCCTTCTTCGCCCCGATTGCCGTGCGCCTGCGCACCTATCAGGTGAAATTGCCGGCGGTGGACGAAGCCTACGTTGAAACCGTCTATCAATGGCCGTCGTTCAAGGCCTGGCAGAAGGCTGGCCTGGAGGAGATTGGGCAGTGAAACGAGTACACGTAGCCGCCGCCGTTATCCGCGACAGCAGCGGCAAGATCCTTATCGCACGCCGTGCCGACACCCAGCACCAGGGCGGCTTGTGGGAATTCCCCGGGGGCAAGGTCGAGGATGACGAATCCGTCGAAAGCGCATTGGTTCGCGAACTCCAGGAAGAGTTGGGCATTGTGGTCAGCGCCGCGCGACCGTTGATCAAAGTCCGCCACGATTACCCGGACAAGCAAGTGTTGCTGGACGTTTGGGAAGTTTCGTCCTTTACCGGCGAGCCCCATGGCGCCGAAGGCCAGCCTTTGGAATGGGTGGGCCAACGTGATCTGCTGAGCTATGAGTTCCCGGCAGCCAACCAGCCGATCGTGGCGGCTGCACGTTTGCCTGCGCAGTATTTGATTACGCCTGAAGACCTGGAAACCCCGGCCTTGCTGCGTGGAATCCAGAAAGCCATCGCTGGCGGCATCAAGCTGATCCAGCTGCGGGCACCCAACGGCTACGATCCGAAATACCGCGATCTGGCGGTGGATGCGGCGGGGCTGTGTGCTGGCAAGGCGCAGTTGATGATCAAGGGCCCGTTCGAGTGGCTGGGCGACTTCCCGTCCGCCGGCTGGCACATCACGTCAGCGCAGTTGCGCAAATATGCAGCGGCGGGTCGACCGTTACCGGCGTCGCGCTGGTTGGCGGCGTCTTGCCACAACGCTGAAGAGCTGGCGCTGGCCGAGCAGATGGGCGTGGATTTTGTGACCTTGTCACCGGTGCAGCCGACCCAGACTCATCCGGATGCGCTGCCGTTGGGCTGGGAGCAGGTGGCGGCGTTGATCGACGGTTTCAGCAAACCGGTGTTCTTGCTCGGTGGTGTTGGCCCGGCGGAACAGCAAAAGGCTTGGGAGGCGGGGGCGCAGGGAGTGGCGGGGATTCGGGCGTTCTGGCCTGATTCTGTGATGTAGCCACCGGCCTCATCGCGAGCAGGCTCGCTCCCACCTTTGATCGCATTCCTTCTGGAGGAACTCGGTCAACTGTGGGAGCGAGCCTGCTCGCGAT
>NZ_JASCOM010000098.1:0-21689 GCF_029959925.1 Pseudomonas sp. PS02303 | reverse complement strand
GAGCAGGCTCGCTCCCACAGTGGTCTGTGGTGAAACACAGGCTTGCGAACGACGCCAATCCCTGTGGGAGCGCGCCTGCTCGCGATGGGGCCCTGAAGATCACCATCAACGGCGTCGATACTCACCATCGCGACGATTGCCTTCCGCTAAAAAACCGCCAGGCGCAGGATCAACCCATCCCAAGGCAAAAGCCCACACCGGAGGGGAAAATCATGTTGATCCATCTGCTGACCTGCCTGGCCCTGACGGCCGTTACGCTGACTGTCTTTTCCTACATCGTCCTCGCCAAGGAGCGCAGATCATGATCCACGCCATTACCCTTTGCGTAAGCTTCCCGGTGTTCGGCAGCAACTTCTATTCGCAGCCATTCGTCTCTCGCAAAGAGCTGTCACTGGTGTTCGACAAAAACTTCGAGGCATTGCTGATACCGGCAGCCGCTAACCACTTCAACAATGAAGTGGTCGGGCTCAACGATCAATTCCGGTTCCTCAATGACGTGTTGGTTGAACACCTGCTGGAGATCGAATTGGCCCAGAGCGCACCTCGGTCTTCGCGTCAGTTCACGTTTTAGGATCAGGCGGGCCGACGAACGGCCCTCACCTTGCCACTATTGCCTCCGCCGCAAAAAAATCGGTCAGCACCGTCGGACTCAAGCCCTGACACGCCGACACCGGTTGGTAATGTGAGGCTTTCCAGCACCTCGCCGGTGTTCGGGTCTACTCGCCGCAATTCACCTTCCTCACCTTCCCAAGTGCCGTGCCAGAGCGCGCCTTCAACCCAGGTCACCCCGGTGACGAAACGGTTGGACTCGATCGTGCGAAGAATCTTGCCGGTGTCGGGGTCGATTTGATGGATCTTGCGTTCGCGATACTGGCCCACCCAAAGCGTGCCTTCAGCCCAGGCGAGCCCTGAGTCACCCCCACCGCCGGGCGCCGGAATGGTGCCGAGTACACGACCATTCGAAGGATCAATCTTCTGAATGCGATCCTCGGCGATCTGGTACAGGTGCCGGCCGTCAAAGGCTGTTCCGGCATGCGCGGCGACATCGATGGAACGAGGCGTCTTACCGCTTACAGGGTCGAGGGCGTTGAGTTTTTCTCCGGAGGCGAACCAGACGTGCTCGCCGTCATAAGAAACGCCATGCACGGCGTCGACGCCCGGAAAGGGTCCGTATTCGTGGATGATCTCGGCAGATGATTGCTTCATGGTTGCATCCTCTTCATTGGGTGGTGGGATGGATCCTAGTCACCCGGCACCCAAGCTGTGAGTAACAAAGTCGTCGCGAATCCAGACAGCGGCGGCGTCATCCAGCGCCGGGCGCGCCCGCGACCAAACGATTGCACTTTGCCAGCGGTTGCCAGCGAATCGAGGGCCCGTTGCACCGTGCGTTGACTGGCCTTCAGCGCCAGGGCCAGCGCCGAACTCGACCACGATTCGCCGTCGGCCAGGAAGGCCAGCAGCGCCGACTGGGGCTCTTCGACGGGCCACGCCAGTACGACAACGTCATCAGCACTCTCTGGTTGCAGCGCAAACCCGCGTTTCGTCGCACTGATACCGGCCAGGGGTTTCAGTGCTTTGCGAAGCCGACCGATTTCGACGCGCAGTCTGGCGCGATGGGATTCATCGGTGAGCTTCTGGCGAAAGGCCTGGGTGATCAGTGTTTCCCGCGCCACATCCTCGGGCCAGGCTTCGGCCAACGCCCGCACGAGGGTGAACAACACCGGTCGTTTGGCCAGGGACACCGACATCCCCGCGCCGCGCACGCCGTATCGGCACGCGTCGACGACCAGAGACGGTGAACTCAGCAATGCTTCCACCCCATCCAGCCGCAGGGGGCGTTCTTCACCCCGGGCAATCAGTCGCGCAGCGGGCGTGTCGAGCACTTGGGCGGCGTGTTCAACCTCGGCGGTGAGCGCGGGAATACCGGCGTCTGAGGCCGCACGTTCGGCCCTTTCGAGCGCAGACCGCGCCCTTCTTGTTTCGAGTCGCCGCACGGCGATCCCGGCCACCACTAATTCATGAACGACGCGCAATGCCGGCGGCAGCGGTGCGGGGTCGAGCTCGGCGAGCAAACGGTCGACCTCATCCAGACGCCCGATCAACAACAAACGTCGAACCTGCAAATACCGTGCATGGGCCGCATTCGCGCCATCGCCATGCGCCTGCAAGGTCACTCGCGCCGCTTCGAGCGCCTTCACCGGCCAGCCGAGATCCCGTGAAGCCAGGGCGATTTCGGCCTCGGCGACCACGCACCGCGCCCGGGCCACAGGCGCTTTCGGACCGAAGGCACGTGCGGCGCTGCGCACCAACGCCTTGGCCCGGACCAGATCGCCCAATTGCGCCATGGCGATGCCGCGAAGCGCCAGCGCAGGGGCATCGTCGCGCAAGGCAACACGGTTCAGCGCACCGAGGGGATCGCCCGCCGCGAGTGCGTGCGCTGCGGCGGTGATCAGTGAGTCCATTTGAATTGCGCCACAGGTGTCACTCCCACGGTTCGGTGCCCGTAGATGAGTCTATCTCACGCCCACCCAACCTGTGGGAGCGAGCCTGCTCGCGAAGAGGCCGGCACATCCAACATCGATGGCGACTGACCCAGCGCTTTCGCGAGCAGGCTCGCTCCTACAGGGAATGTGCTTGATCGACGGGGGTGGTCACCGCGGACGTTTGGCGTCTTGCAGCCACTCGCGCGGGCTGGCACCGGTTTTACGACGAAACGCCCGGGCCAGCGCCGAGGGGCTTTCGTAGCCGACTTCATCGGCGATCAGCGCGATGGACTTGCCCTCACGCAAGCGTTTCTGCGCCAGGCTGATCCGCCAGCTCACCAGATAGTCGACCGGCGTCTGCCCCACCACCGAGCGAAAGTAGTCGGCGAAACTGGCCCGGGACATATTGGCTGCCGCCGACAGTTCGGCCACGGTCCAGGCCTTGCCGGGCGCGTCGTGCATCAGGCTCAAGGGGCGCGCCAGGCGTGGGTCGGCGAGACCGGCCATCATCCCGGGCGTCTGGTCACGGCTGGTCAGGATGTGCCGCAACAACTGAATCACCAGCAGTTCGAACAGCCGATCCATCATCGCTTCGCGACCACAAATGCCGCCAAACGCCTCGCTGAACAGCCAGTCCAGCGTGCCGGCCAGGGTCGGAATGCTATCGAGTTTGAGCACCAGGTATTCAGGCAGCGCGGCCGCCAGGGCGTTGCCCGCCCCACCGTCGAACTCCAGAGAGGCGCACACCAATTGAGTGCCCGACGCTTCGCTGGCGAACAAGCGGTGACGATAAGGTCGCGGAAAAAAAATCAGCGTCGGTTCATTGAGCTGCAGGACTCGCTCATCAGCCAGTTTGAGCGTCAGTTCGCCAGCCTGAAGCAAATGCAGGTGCCCGGTGGCCTGTTCGCCATCGAAGGACGTGACGCCGCAAAAATCGCCACTGTGGAAAGTGCCGGCACTGACACCGAAATGCGTGAGCAAGGTGGACAAGCGATCCATGGAACGACTCCCCGGGGAACATATCTGGACGATCTGTCGCATATCCTCGACGATTTGCACCCTCAACGCCAGCGCAGATCCATAGCATGGACCCCGTACCCAGCGCATACCGCGCTTGAATCGACGGAGTCTCAACATGAGCCGCATCGCCCCCCTGAACCTTGAACAAGCCACCGACACCACTCGCCCGCTGCTGGAAGGCGTGCAGAAAAAAATCGGCTTCTTGCCCAACGTCTTCAAGACGCTGGCCCATGCCCCCGCCGTCCTGTCGGCCTATCTGCAACAATCGATGGCCCTGGGCAAAACATCCCTGAGCGCCCCTGAAAAAGAAGCGATCTTCCTGGCCACTTCGCAGGTCAACGGTTGCGACTACTGCCTGGCGGCGCACACCGTATTTGCCGGCAAGGCCGGGCTGTCCGCGCAAGACATCGTCAGTGCTCGACACGGCCAACTCAACGCATTTGCCACGCTGGCCCGGCAAATCACCGAAAGTCGCGGCCACCTGAGTAACGAGCAGATTGAAGCGGCGCGTGCAGCCGGCATCACCGATGCCAAGATCATCGAGGTGGTCGCCCACATTGCCTCGCAGACGCTGACCAACTACCTCAACAACCTGGCCCTGACCGACATCGACTTCCCTGCCATCGATGCTTGAGGCGGATGTCTGACCCGAGGAGTACACCCCATGAGCACTGTGACGCTTTACACCACCGACACCTGCCCTTATTGCCGCAATGCCAAGGCGCTGCTGGCCAGCAAAGGCATCGCCAGCCAAGAGATCAATGTTCAATCGGACCCCGGAAAATTCCAGGAAATGCTCACCCGCAGCGGTCGCCGCAGCGTGCCGCAGATATTCATCGGTGACACCCATGTCGGAGGCTTCGACGACCTGGCCAAACTGGACCGTCAAGGTGCCCTGCTATCGATGCTGGCCTGAAGCTGCAATCCAACCCCCCTCCCTTTAACCGGCAAGACTTCTATCAGCCCATAGAAGTCTTGCCACGTCGTTTTGCCACTATTCATTAAATTTCCGCTAGGTTGTACGATGACCGATGAGTCATTCATAACAACAAGGAACTACCCATGAAAAAAGTGAAAGTGCTGATAGGTTTTCTGTGCCTCTTCAGTGGCTACGTGATGGCAGCCCCTGCTCCGGGCGAGAAGGATGTGGCGCAGGCGGTGGACCATCTGACGCAAGCCATGCTCAACAAGAACATCCCCGAACTGAAAGCGCTCACCGCTGAAAACCTGACCTACGGCCACTCGAGCGGCAAGGTCCAGGACAAGAAAGACTTCATTGCCGATATCGAAACGGGCAAGAGCGCTTTCAAAACCCTGGAAATGCAGAACCAGACCATCACCGTCTCGGGTGATTTAGCGCTGGTTCGTCATCATTTTTCGGCACAGGCGATCAAGGGCACCGAGGTGGTCCCGACTGAAATCGAAAACTTCCAGATCTGGCAAAAGAAATCCGGTAAATGGTTGCTGGTAGGCCGGCAAGCCTTCCGCATCTGAATAAAAAAATCCCGCCCAAGGTGACTTGAGCGGGATTTTTCATACAGGCAGCCTCATTGAGCCAGCTGCTTATCAGGCCACAACCGGAATCATCGGGTCCGCAGCCGCCAGCGCAGTTGCGCGGTCAGCGGCCGGCGGATAGATCCACACCGTATTGATCTGGGTCTTCAGCGATTTGCCTTCCTCCTTGACCAGTTTCACCTGACGATCCCAACCCTCGGTGTACACCGCGCCCCACGCACCCAGATCCAGACAGGTAACGTACTTGGGCTGGCTGTACGCCTTCGGCGACACGCCCAGGATTTGCGCAGCGACGTTGTTGCCGGCATGACGCCCCAGCGAGATCGCGTGTTGGCAGGTCATCATGGCGTAGTTGCCGATGTCATCCGCGGCGGCATAAGCCACATCACCGGTGGCAAAGATGTCGTCCTGACCGATGACTTTCAGGTGGGCGTCAACGTGCAGGCGACCGAGGTGGTCGCGTTCGGCCGGGATCTGCTCGGTCAGCGAGCTTGCCCGCACCCCGGTGGTCCAGACCACAGTCTTGGCGTCGATGCGTTGGCCATCGGCCAGGGTCACACCGTTCTCATCGACAGCAACGACCGACGACTTCAAGCGCCATTTCACGCCCAGCTCAGTGCTGGCTTCGGCGATCGACTGGCTGATTTCGCTGCCCATGGACGCCCCGACTTTTTCACCGCGATCGACAATGATCACTTCAATGTCAGCGTCCTCGCCGAGGATGGCCCGCAGACGCGCCGGCATTTCAGTCGCCGTTTCAATCCCGGTAAAGCCGCCACCGGCCACAACCACGGTGTTTCGAGCTTTACTTTGCGGCAGGTTGGCCAGGGATTTCAGATGGTTTTCCAGGCGTATCGCCTGTTCAATCTGGTCCACGTCAAAGGCGTGTTGGGCCACGCCCGGAGTGTTGGGCAACGCGAGACCGCTGCCGGTGGCCAGAACGAGTTTGTCGTAGCTGCACACCTGTTCGGTACCCGATGCATCGGTGTAGCCGACTTGTTTTTGCTGCACGTCGATGGATTGCGCTGCGCCCTTGATGAACTTCACACCGACGGCATCGAACAGGTCGCCAAGGGGTGCCGCCAGTTGATGAGCATTCGGCTCGTAGAAGCGTGGACGCACCCGCAGCTCGGCCTGAGGCGCCAGTACCGTGACGTCTACGTGGTTGTGATCATGGATGTCCAACAGGCGCGTGGCGCTCAATGCCGTCCACATGCCACCGAAACCTGCGCCGATGACCAGAATGTGCTGTTTCATTGTTTTAACTCCGAAGAAGACCAAAGACTGAACTCGTCGCCGAGCTGACAACGGCGACTATAGTGATCCGAGTTACAGGACGCAACAACCTTCTATCGATGGTTATCATCACACATTCAGATACCTCGAAAATCCAGACACAAGCTTCTATCCATATGCAGCACAGGACAGACAGGCGATCAAGGCCGCGCCGATGCTTCGTTGCACCCCTGACAACCGGCTGGTAACATTGGCGACTCTTTCAGTCGGAGATAACCATGTCTCTCTACAGCGCGGGCGTTGAGTACGGCATTCACTGCCTGCTTTTTCTGGTGGGCGATTACGGCGACAGCCGTGAGGCAAGCGTGCGCGACCTCGCTGAGCTGCAAGGCGTGCCGCTGGACTACCTGGCCAAAATTTTCACCAAACTGGCCAAGGCCAAACTGGTGGTCGCGACCGAGGGTGTGCGCGGCGGGTTCAAGCTGGCGCGGCCGGCGGACGAAATCAGCGTGCTGGACATCGTTAACGCCATTGATGGCCAGAAGCTCATCTTCGATTGCCGTGATATCCGTGGGCGTTGCGCGTTGTTTGAAGGCTCCCCGCCGACGTGGGCAGTGGAAGGTCATTGCTCGGTTCACGCCGTCATGATGACCGCGCAGCAACGCATGGAAGACGCCCTCGCCCAGCAGACCATTCTCGACCTTGCCCGCAGGGTCGGACGTAAAGCCCCGGCCGAGTTCGGCGCCCAGGTGGACAACTGGATCAATGATCGTCGGGAAAGGAAAACGGTGACCGGCACTCAGCCCGACGGCGAACAGATCATCCCGGTGACCGATATTTCCGACTGACGATTCGTCTGGGGCGCTCTATATTAAGGCCCATGACGACCTCTGCTCCGATCCGCTCACCCTGCCCGCCCGGCGCCTGCATCTGCGGGCGAGACCCGTTGCTGGAAACACCGGGCGCGGACGTGCGCATCCTGTTTCTGACCCGACAGGAAGAAAAGCGTCTGCTCGATCGTCTGGAAAACCTGGAAAGCCTGGCTGACCTCGAACGCTTGCAAAACCG
Source organism: Pseudomonas sp. PS02303 (assembly GCF_029959925.1). Taxonomy (NCBI): domain Bacteria; kingdom Pseudomonadati; phylum Pseudomonadota; class Gammaproteobacteria; order Pseudomonadales; family Pseudomonadaceae; genus Pseudomonas; species Pseudomonas sp. PS02303. The sequence continues at coordinate 14,367 of NZ_JASCOM010000098.1, read as the reverse complement.
CATGTACGCACAACTGGGCATCCGCGTGGACATCGTCCCCAGCTTCAATGAAGTGCGTACCATGCGCGGCATCGGCATCACCCTCGGCGAGTTGCCGGGCTTGTGCCGCAAGACCCGCCAGTCGATCCCCGCCGCGATTCGCCGCAGCCTGGAGAAACGCCCAGAGATCGCCTTCGAGATCCTCAACGCCAATGACCTGTTGCGCGACGCGTGAGGTCCGTACCGATGAATCCTCTTCTCGAATTACCCGTGACCGACGAAATACTGACGTCCTACGCCCTGGCGATCGGTGCCGATTTGTTGGGTTATCGCAATCACATTTACCGGGTGCTGAACTTCTACCGCGCGATCAGCGGCATTGAAGGCCTGCCCTCCGAAGCCGTGCAGATCGCCGGGGCGTTTCACGACCTGGGCATCTGGACCGATCAAACCATTGATTACCTGGAACCCTCGGTGCGCCTGGCCACCGACTACCTCGCCAATCGGCAACTGTCGCACTTGAGCGGCGAAGTGACGGCACTGATCCTGGAACACCACAAAGTGCGGTCCTACGCTGCCGACCATGCGCTCAGCGTCGAGCCCTTCCGACGCGCCGATATCATTGATGTGTCGCTCGGCCTGCTGACGTTCGGCCTGCCGCGGGCCTACATCAAAACGGTGAAGTCGGTACTGCCCAATCATGGTTTTCACGGGATGCTGCTCCGGCAAACCGCACGGCAATTCCTGCGCTCCCCGCTCAAACCGCTGCCAATGTTTCGCTGGTGATGGGGTCGACGGGCAGGGATTGGTGCGAAAAGATCAGTTGAATCCGGCCATCGCCGACCACGCTGTAAAGCTCATGAGACAGCTGCCCATCACTGTCAATTACTACTGGATATTTCCCAGTTCATACCTACGCTCTTTCGGGGGATACCCATTTAAAAAAGGTCGGGGGGCCTGACTTCGGTACTTACCAGTACGCAGGAGCTGCTCATGAACCAGACACAATTAACCCGGTTGTTTGCTGTTTCAATGTTGTTGTCTGCAATGGTTCTACCCGGCATCACCCAAGCGGCCGACAAACCCGCCCCCAACATCGTGGTCATCATGGGCGACGATATTGGCTGGTCCAATATCGGCGTCTACAACCAGGGCATGATGGCCGGCCGGACCCCCAACCTCGACCAGCTCGCTGCTGAAGGCATGCGCTTTACCGACTACTACGCCGAAGCCAGTTGCACCGCCGGGCGTGCCAATTTCATTACCGGTGAACTGCCGATCCGTACCGGCATGACCACGGTCGGCCAGGCCGGCTCACCTGTCGGTATTCCCGCTGAAGCGGTCACCATTGCCACCGCGCTCAAGGCCATGGGTTACTCCACTGGCCAGTTTGGCAAAAACCATCTGGGCGACTTGAACGAATTTCTGCCCACCGCGCACGGGTTCGACGAGTTCTTCGGTTACCTCTATCACCTCGACGCCATGGAAGACCCGGCACACCCCAATTATCCGCAAGAACTTCTGGCCACCGTTGGCCCGCGCAACATGGTCCACAGCTGGGCGACCACCACCGACGATACGACGGTGATGCCGCGCTGGGGCAAGGTCGGCAAACAGAAAATCGAAGACGCCGGTACGCTCTATCCCGAGCGGATGAAAACCGTCGACGACGAAATCCGCGACAAGGCTTTCACCTTCATCGACAAGGCCAAGACCGATAACAAACCGTTCTTCCTGTGGCTGAACCCGACCCGCATGCACATCGTCACGCACCTGTCCGACAAGTACGAAGCGATGCGCAATTCGCAGAATGGCTGGTCGGAGCAGGAAGCCGGCATGGCGCAGCTCGATGACATCGTCGGCGACGTCATGGCCAAGCTGAAAAAAGACGGCATGGATGACAACACCATCGTGATTTTCACCACCGACAACGGCGCGGAAAACTTCACCTGGCCGGATGGCGGCACCACACCGTTTGCCATGGGCAAAGGCACCGTGATGGAGGGTGGCTTCAGGGTTCCGGCGATCGTCCGCTGGCCTGGCAACGTACCGGCCAACACCGTGGCCAACGGCATCATGTCCGGCCTGGACTGGTTCCCGACCCTCGTTGCCGCCGCTGGCAACCCGAACATCGCCACCGAACTGCTCAAGGGCAAGCAACTGGGCGACAGAACGTACAAGGTCCACCTCGATGGCTATGACCAGACACCGATGATCACCGGTAAAGGTCCGTCGAACCGGCATGAAGTTTTCTACTTCGGCGAAAGTACGCTGGGTGCGATCCGTATCGATGACTTCAAGTACCGCTTCATCGATCAGCCCGGTGGCTGGCTGGGGGCTAAGGTCACGCTGGACATGCCGGTCCTGACCAACCTGCGGCTCGACCCGTTCGAACGCGCCGGGTGGCCGGAAAACATGGCAGCCAGTGGCTCACTGGAGTACTTCGAGTGGTTCAAGTTCCAGTTCTGGCGCTTTGTGTTTGTACAGCAGCAGGTGGTCAAACTGGCTGAAACGGCGGTTGAGTTCCCACCCATGCAAAAAGGCGCGAGCTTCAACCTGGAAGCGGTCAAAGCCAGGATCGAAGCGGCCCGGGCGGCCATGGCCAAGTAGACAGGCGAATACACGGGTGGCGGCTGCCAGCCACCCGCGTTCATGACGGACATCCGCTGAGGTGATCCATGCAATTAAAAACAGCCGTCCTACCCGCCTTCACCCTGTTTGCGCTGTGCTGCCAGCAGGCCCAGGCCGGCGGCATCATGCTCTATGAAATCGGCACCGATAACGTGGGGCTTGCCAACTCCGGTGCCGCCGCCCGTGCACAAGGCCCTTCCACCATCGCCAGCAATCCGGCGGGCATGAGTTATCTGCCAGGTACGCAAATTACCGGCGGATTGCAGGTGCTCTACGGCGACCTGAGCTTTGATCGTGACTCAAACACCAACGGCACGGGCAACGGCAGTGGCAATGCCTTCGACCCGATTCCCGGCGGCAGCTTTTTCATCAGCCATCAATTCGATGACCACTGGAGCGTCGGTTTCGGCAATTACGGCGACTTCGGGTTGGCGGCCAACTACGACAACGACTGGTCCGGGCGCTATTTTGCGCAGAACGTCAGCCTCGCCGGTTTGTCGTTTGTGCCCAGCGTGGCGTATCGCTTCGATGATCAATGGTCGGTGGGCGTCGGTGTGAAAGCCATGTACGGCATGCTGCAAGCGCAAACCGCGATCGATCGTTCACCCTTTGGCTTCACCGACCGCAGCGACGGCCAGTTCAAGTACAAAGACAACGATTGGGGTTTTGGGGCGAATGTGGGGGTGATCTACGCCCCGCAACCCGGCACCCGTATTGGCCTGGCCTACACCAGCAAGGTCGATCTGGACTTCGAAGACCGGCTGGATGTGAAAGGCGACGGCCGTTTGCTGGAGCGCGTCAACAACACCAATACCCAACTCGACATGACCGTGCCGCAAACTGCGACCCTGAGCCTGTTCCAGCAACTCGACCCGCGATGGGCCTTGCTCGCCTCCGTCAACTGGCAGGACTGGTCCGAGTTCGGCGATATCGCGGTGCAAGTCGACACCACCGCAGTCGGTTCACAATCGACCACCGTCGACGCCCATTTCAAAGACACCTGGCAACTGGCCCTGGGCGCGCAGTACCAGGCCACCCCGCAGCTGTTGTGGAATTTCGGCGTGGCTTACGACAGCAGCGCCGTTTCCGACGGCAACCGCACATTTACCGTGCCCATGGACGAATCCTGGCGCGTTGCGGCTGGGGCCACCTATGCTCTGAACAAGGTCACCGACATTAACGTCAGCTGGGCCATGGTCTGGCTTGGCGACATGCCGGTGGACCAGACCAAGTCCACGTCGGGCACTCGAACTTCCGGTCAATTCGACAATGCCTGGATTCAAGCGGTGACCGGAAACATGACCTGGCGTTTTTGATGCCTGCAATCGAAAAAAAAATACAACCCCCATGGAGCACACACCACAATGAACCTGTCCCGGAAATTATTCATCGGCGTCGCATTGACCAGTCTGCTACTCGGGGGCTGCACCTCGAAAGTCACGGAAAAAGACCAGTACTCGGGCTTCCTTACCGACTACAACAACTTGCAGCAAGTCACCACCACCAGCGGCGAAACCGCGATGCGCTGGGTGAGCCCGTCCTGGAATCCAAACGCCTACGACACCGTGGTCTTCAACAAACTGGAGCTCTATCCGGCGCCCAAGCCGACCGAGCGGGTCAATCGGCAAACCCTGGATGAACTGCAGAACTACATGACCAGCAAGGTCAAAGGTGTGTTGGGGCAGAAATACCGCGTGGTATCGAGCGAACAATCAGCGCCGGGCGGTTCAAAAAAACTGATCATGCGCGCGGCGATCACCGGGGTGAATGCCGAAAACGAAGGCATGAGATGGTATGAAGTGGTGCCTGTCGCGGCCGTTGTCGGTGGTGTTTCCGCTGCCAGCGGGCATCGGGATCAGGACTCCACGTTGTTCATCGAGGCCGAGTTTAAAGACGCCAGCACCAACCAGACCGTGGCCAAAGTCGTGCGCAAAGTCTTCGGCAGCACGCTGTCCAATGCCAGCCAGGAAATCACCGCCAAAGACTTCAAAGTGGCGATCGACAAACTGACCAGCGATTTGCAGGCGTTTGTCCGGTAGCGGCAGCTGCAAAGAGCGCGACTAACCAAGACGCTATTTTTTCATTCCGACCCGCCGACGCATGTCGGCGGTGATGGTTTGCCGGGTTTTCTTCAAGTCTGCCCAAGGTTCATCACCCACTTCAGTCAGTCGTTCCTGCACGTTGTGGATATTCCACTGATTACCGCCCTTGAGCTCTGCCACCTCTTCCCGAAAAATCGGTACTGACACCGGCAACCCTTCGCGGGTGCGGGCGGCATAGGCGCAGATGGTAGTGGCACCCAGTCCATTGCGCAGGTAATCGATGAAGATCCGCCCGACGCGATTCTTCGGCCCTGACACCGCCGAAAAGCGCTCCGGCAGCAACTTCGCCATGTGGCTGACAATTGCGTGGCTGAAGTCCTTCACCTCGTCCCAACCGTGCTTGCGGGTCAGCGGCACCACCAGGTGAATCCCCTTGCCGCCGCTGGTCTTGAGGAAGGCCTTGAGCCCCAGTTCATCCAGCACCGACAGCGTCAGCTGAGTCGCCTCGACCATGCTTTTCCACGGCAGCGCCGGGTCCGGGTCGAGGTCGAGAACGAAGCGGTCAGGTTTGTCGAGATTCTCCGTGGTAGCGTTCCAGGTGTGCAGTTCCACCGTGCTCATCTGCACGGCGCCAATCAGCGCTTCGGCGTTGTTGATGATCATCACCGGTTGGCCAGTGACGTCCTTGTCCAGCGTGGTAATGCCCGGAATGGCCAGGCGCTCGGCGTTTTTCTGAAAGAACAGCTCGCCGGCGATCCCGTCCGGGGCGCGCACCAGCGCCACCGGCCGATCCTTGAGCTCGGGCAGAATCCATTCGGCGACGCTGGCGTAATACTCCGCCAGCTGCACTTTGGTGGTGCCGCTGCTCGCATCGATCACACGGTCCGGGTGGGTGATGCGCACTTTGCCGTCGCCAAGACCGACTTGTGAGGGCGCGGGCGCTGCCTTGGCCGTTTTCTTTTTCGTCGCGGTGGCCGGTTTGTCAGCGGCGGATTTCCTGCTGGTCTGGGCTTTCACGGCTTTCGCACGCTCCTCGGTGATGTCTTCGGCGGGCTTGTCATCGCGCAAGCCATGGAATACGGCATGGCGCACCGACCCGTCCTTGGTCATCTCGGCGAACGCGACTTCGGCGAGCAACACCGGTTTGAGCCAATGCACCCCCTTGGCGTCGAAACCGGTCGGCGGATTGACCACCGCCGGTTTTTTCACCTGCAACGGTTTGAGCTGTTCATAAATATGCTTGAGCGTGGTCTCGTTGAAACCGGTGCCGACCTTGCCAGCGTAGCGCAACTCGCCACTGTCCCGGTCATGCAATCCCAACAGCAACGCGCCGAAGGCATTGCGCGCACCTTGGGGATCGGTGAACCCGACCACGACGAATTCCTGCCGATGTTTGCACTTGAGCTTGATCCAGTCACTGCTGCGCCGCGACACATAAGGCGACCCCAGGCGCTTGCCGATCAGCCCTTCCATCTGCATTTGGCAGGCACTGTTGAGCAAGGCTTCCGGCTCCTCGCCGAACGCGTCGGAGAAGCGCAGCAAAGGATCTTTATTGGGTTTGAGCACCGTTGCCAGCGCGACCCGCCGCTCCTCGACCGGCACCTCGCGCAGGTCCACGCCATTGAGGTAAGGCATGTCGAACAGGTAATAAAGGATGTTGCCGCTGCGATTGGATTCAAAGGCATTTTGCAGCGCCTGAAAGTCCGGCACGCCCTGCTCGTTAGCCACCACCATCTCACCGTCGAGCCAGGCCGACTCCAGGCCCAGAGCGGCCAGCGCCTCGGCCTGTTTCGGCAGTTTGTGGGTCCAGTCGTGGCCGTTGCGGGTGAAGAGTTTCACCTCGTCGTGGTCGATGCGCGCCATGATCCGGTAGCCGTCGAACTTGATCTCATAGCTCCACTCGCCCGGCGGGGCTTTTTCCACTAGCGTCGCCAATTCCGGTTTGAGCTGGTCGGGCAGCTTGGCCTTGTGAGCCCCGGTGAGTTGCGCAGACTGCTGTTTAGCCGCGACCTTGCGCGCCGGCTTCTTCACCGGTTTGGGCTTGGCGGCGGTCTTGGCCTTTTTGGGGACAATGGTGCGGTCACTGAGCACGCTGTCGGGCTCGGCGGCGACCACATCGTAATCACTCTCGGGTTTCGCCGCGCTGTCCTGATGCTTGATCAGAAACCACTGCTCCTGCTTGCCCGGCATGTGCGTGCGAACCAGGTTCCACAAGCCGCCGAGTTTCTCGCCTTGCAGCTCGAACTTGAGCTTGCCTTTGGCATAGGCCTTGGCCGGATCTTCCTGGGGGATCCACACGCCCCGGTCCCAGACAATCACATCGCCGGCACCGTAATGCCCTTCGGGAATGCTGCCCTCGAACGTGGCGTAATCGATCGGATGGTCTTCAACGTGGACCGCCAGGCGCTTGACCTTGGGGTCTAGCGAGGGGCCTTTCGGCACGGCCCAGCTTTTCAGTGCGCCATCGAGTTCCAGGCGAAAGTCATAGTGCAATCGCGAGGCATCGTGCTTCTGGATACAGAACTGCAAGGCATGGTCTTTCGCAGTTTTCTTGCCTGAACGTTTCGCGGCGGGTTCAGAGGTCGCCGAAAAATCGCGCATGCGGTTGTAATCGTCCAGATTCTTGTTCATGGCGCACCTGTTGGCTCGACGCGTCCCCCAATGCCGGGGCCGATGCGCGTGACGATCAAGGCCACGACCGCAATCCGCTCCACCCGTTGATAGCCGGGCGTCAGCAACTCTTCACCGAACACATCGGGATCGAGTTCGCGATAGGTCCAGCCGAACATCGGCGATTCAAGGCGCGGGGTCAGTGCCTCAAGAAACGGATCCTGGCCATCGATCATTGCCACCCCGGTGTACAGCACCAAAGAGCCACCGGGCGCCAGTCGAAGCAATGCCTGCTCGACAATGCGCAACGATAACTGCGCACCGAGAGCGCCGCCACCATGCCGGTAAGCGCGCTCGGTGGGGTCGGCCATGTAAGGCGGGTTGGCGACGATCAGGTCGAACTGGCCGTCGACGTCCTGCAGCACATCGCTGGCCTCGACCGTGACGTTAGCGACTTCCGCCAGGGCCGCGTTGACCGCCGTCAAACGCAGCGCCGCGGGATTGATATCGACGGCCAGCACCTCGGCTTCACGGCGTGCGCGGGCAATCACAATCGCCCCGACACCCGCGCCGCAACCAATGTCGACGGCGCGCCGGATCGGCGCGAAGGATTGTTGAAGATGAGCGTGGATCAGCTGCGCAAACCGGTAGCTGTCCGGTCCGAAAAACACCGCGTCCGCCGCGTCGGTGGGAAACCCCGAGTGCACGAACAGCAAATCATCGAGGCTGGACCAGCGCACACGGCTTTTCAGTCGGCCGTTGCTTTCTTGCAGCACGCCCGCCTCCTGCAACTGCCGCTGTTCATCGGTCGACAGCAGGCCCGGTTCGAATGCGCGCGACCAGCCGAACACGTCGCGCAAGGTCCGGGCGTTTTGCCCAAAGGCACGGTCGTTGACCCGCTGGTGCGTGAGCGGCGTCGGGGTGATAAACCGGTAACCATCAGCCTGCAAACGGCGCCCCAGCTGCACCAGCGCCAGATCGGCAGCGCCCAGTTGTTCTTCCTGATTCATGCCGTGCTCCTATCGCAGGCTGGATTTGAGTTCGATGAACCGTCGCGTGGCCATCAGGCCGGCCGGATGGGAATGCCGATGGGCCGACAACCACGGGATCAGCACGGGCATCTGCTCGTGTGCGGCAAGCCCCTCCAGCGAGGTTTGCAGGCTCTGGATATCCGGGTCGTTGTCGGGCACTGGCGGTTCTGTCGCGACACTCGTGCCCCGGCGAACCGCTGTGGCTGAGCGCTCAGGCGCCCAGTTGCCGGCAATCCAGTCATGCAGCAGCTGTTTTTCATAGGGGCTGAATACGCCGAACATGGCGGCACCATCCCCCTCGATCAACTGCCAGAAGCGACTGGCCTGAGGATCCTGTCCGCGCTTGATCCAACCCTTTTTTTCCATGGCGGCAAGGAACCCTGGCAACTGCTCCGGCGCGGACAGCCACTGGTTGACGGTCTTGCCTTCAAAACGGCAGTAGTCGGAATGCATGTGCTGGCCGAACGGACGCTTGCGCTCAAGCATGTTGAGCAGCTCGGCGTCGAGGTCGAACGACTCGATGATCGCGCGACTGCCCTGCCCCAGATCATTGAGTCGATAACCCAGCGCGACCCGACGCAGAAAGTCTTCGCGATCGCCTTCCACCGGCAGCAGTTGCAGCACCGACTGCACGGCTTTTTGTGCGTGGCCGGTGCTGGCGTTGTCGATGGTCACGTGCAGGGTGAAGTAATACGGATCGATGCCCAATTCGCTGAGTTCATAGGCGCTGATCAGCAGGTGCAACGGCAGCTGTTCGTAGCCCAGGTTGTAGCCGATCACCTCCGGCAAAAACTCGTCGGCGGATTCGCCCAGCGCCAGTTGTATCGCGCCCTGCAGGTAATGCTCGTCGGCGATCACCCCAGGGTCTTGCAGACCATGCTCGGCGAGCAGCTTGCGGTAGATCACCACATGATTCTGCGCCGGGTTGCCGTCGCCGAGCTCTTCCAGATAGGTGCAGATCAGCCCTTCAAAACGCGGGTCGCGCCACTGACGCAGCAGGCCGTACAACCAGGCGCCGTCGACCAGTTTGGTCGGGGCCACGGCTTGCAGGAAAAACAGCGCGTGGGCCTTGTTAGTGAAAAACTGCCGGGGCCCGCCTTCTTTGCGTTGTTGCAGGTAGTCGGCGTATTGGCGGGCAACGTCGACGCTGTGGTGTTCGACGAACGATTGCAGGGCCGACAGGTCCGTTGGCATTTCTTGAGGCAAGTGGGTGGCGTGTTCCAGCTGCACTTCGAGAAAGCTTCGTGCGAGTGCGCGCCGTTGCTCAGGGTCGACGCCCAGCAGCAGGTGTTCATAGGCTTGTTTAAGGCTCCCGGCGGCCGGGATCGGGTGTTCGTGGGCGGGCCGCGATTCAAGTCGTGTCAGGGCAGTCATGGGCGCATCTCTCGGTCTAAGGCCAGTGGCAGGACGTTGAATCAACACGTCTCTACATCAGCAGAGCGATTTGCCCGGAGAAAAATTCAATCGACGTTGAAATCGCCCTGACGGACGGACCTGTGCAGCACCGCCCGCCCGGTGCACGCGGCCTATAATCAGCGGGTGCGGGGTCATCTTCGGAGAGCAATCATGCGAACGGTGCACGTCATCGAGCAATCGCCGACACCCGTAAATGTCGTGGGCGAGGCGATCACCATCCTCGCGGGCGGCGACCTCAGCAAGCCCTTTGAGATGCATATCCAGGAAGGCGTGCAAGGCGGTGGGCCGCCGCTGCACTTTCATCCGTGGGACGAGGCGTTCTATGTGGTCGACGGCCAGGTCGAAGTGACCGTGGAGGGCAAGTCCACCACCGTCTCGGCCGGGGGGTATGTGCATATCCCCGGGGGTTCGATTCATGCCTACAAGAACATCAGCCCTACCGCGAAGATGATTGGCGTGGTGTCGGATCCGCGAGGCGGGCAGTTTTTTGCGGCGGTGGATCAATTAAGGGTGCCGGAGGATTTACCGCGGATACTGGAGATTGCCGAAGCGTACGGGGTTATTTTCCTGGTGCCCAAACCGGCAGTTTGACCGCGTTATCGTTCTTCGCTAGCAGGCTAGCGCCCACAGGGACCTTGCGCACACCGCAAATCCACTGTGGGCGCTGGCCTGCTAACGAAGGCGGCGTGAAAGACAACCCGGTTTAACGGGCCCCTAAACCGCACCACCCTTGGCCTGCTGCTCCAGATGCACTTGCAGCTCAGGGTCAATCTTCAGCGCCGCCGCCAGCTCATCCAGATAGTTGCGCTCGGCATCCTGCTGATCGTCCACCAGCATCACGCTGGCCAGGTACATCTCTGACGCCATGCCAGGATCCGTCGCCGACTGCGCCACATCGGCGGCATCCAGCGGCCGGGCCACTTCGTCATCCAGCCATTGCTGCAATTGCGGGTCGTCGGTGTGACGGCCCAGTTCGGTACTGATCATCTGTTTCTCGGCGTCGTCGATCCGGCCATCGGCCTTCGCTGCAGCAATCAACGCCCGCAGCACAGCATGGCTGTGCTCCTCGACTTCCGGGCCGGACAAAAGGTCTACGGTGCGCGGTGCCTGTTGCGGCGCAGCCGCCTGACTGCGTTGCCACGCCTGATACGCCTGGAAGGCCATCATCCCGAGCGAAGCCAGGGCCGCATAGTTGGTGCCGCCACTTGAGCGGGTGCGGGTCGAGCCGCCCAGCGGTGAGCCGCCGCCGAGCAGGCCACCGAGCAAACCACCCAATCCGCCCCCGCCCATGGCTGAACCACCGCCACCGCCCAACAAGCCGCCAAGCAACCCGCCCAGACCGCCGTCGATGCCGCCCTGGGCAGATGCGCCACCCTGTCGCTCCCTGGAGCCCTGGCCGGCCCGCAGGAGTTGTTCGAGCAAATCGCTGGTGTTCATGACGACGTCCTCATCGATGGGAGTGACCCGGTCAGGCAACAATAGTCCTCGCCGGCAAATGCGCCATTACCGTTTGGCCTGTGGCGAGGGCGCTTGCTCCCGCTTGAGTGCGTAGCACTCACAAAAAGCGGCATTGCTGCCACATTTTTTTGGGGCCGCTACGCAGCCCGGCGGGAGCAAGCTCCCTCGCCACAAAAAAGGGTAAGCCTGTGTGCCAGTGTTCAGTGAACAGCACTGCAGATTAATCCAAAGTATTTTTTGCCGGCCCAGCTAAGATTTACTGGCGGTGAACCTTATTCCCGGATTTCCGGTCGATACCTGCAACCGAACCGGTTTGCCGCCGCCCTTGATCATGAGGGTGATGACTGGCTTGCTTCATCTATCTGGAGAACGCCCCCCGTGATATCCACCCTACACATCGCCAGACTCAAAGCATGGGGCGCCCATGGTTTTACCGCCACCGGCGTGGTCACTGCCTTCCTCGCCACCCTCGCCTTGCTGGAAAACCAGGCCACCAACTGCCTGCTGTGGCTGGGCGTGGCCCTGATCGTCGATGGGCTGGACGGTGCCCTGGCACGCAAGGTCAATGTGCAGTCGGTGTTGCCGAGTTTCGATGGATCGATTCTCGATCTGGTGATCGACTACTTGACGTATGTGTTCATCCCCGCGCTGTTCATCTATCGCTACATCCCCTTGCCGGACTACACGCTGCTGCTGACCGTGTCGCTGATTCTGGTTTCGTCGCTGTTTTGCTTCTGCAACGTCAACATGAAAAGCAAAGACAATTACTTCCAGGGCTTCCCCGCCGCCTGGAACGTCGTGGCCCTGTGCCTGTACATCATTGCCCCGTCGCCGTGGATTACCTTCCTGACGATCATTGGCCTGGCCTTGCTGACCGTGACCCGCATGAAGTTCCTGCACCCGTTTCGCGTGCGCAAGTTCATGCCGATCAACATTGCCGTGACCGCCATCTGGCTGCTGTGCAGCTTGTCGCTGGTGGTCAATCACCCGGTCATCAACCCGATGGTCATGGGGCTTTGGCTGCTGATGTCGGCTTACTTCCTGGGGATCTGCATCTGGCGCACCGCCATGGAGTGGTTCGACGGATCGCGCCAAAAGTAACGCAGCATGGCCATCCATATCGTTCGACTCGGCTCGCCGCGCCTGCCTGATGAAGGGTTGCGGATCGGCACGGTACGCCGCCCCCCTCGTGGTGTACCGAAGGCCGAGTTCGCCCGTCGGGACTTTTATGATGTGTGGCAGCCACTGCTGTCGCCGAGTGCGGAACTGGTGGCCGAAGCCAAAGCGGCCACCGATGACAAAGCCTGGGAGGCCTTTCGGCGCAAGTTCAAGGCGGAAATGAACCACCCGGCGCCCAGTCAACTGCTGGATCTGCTGGCCGCCCTCTCCCATCAAACCGCGCTGGCGGTTGGGTGTTATTGCGAGGATGAAGCGCATTGCCATCGTTCTGTGTTGCGGGAGTTGCTGGCAGCACGCGGCGCACAGATTGCCTAGATCCCTGTGGGAGCTAGCCTGCTAGCGATGACTGCTTTCCAGCCGATGTAGATGTCGACTGACACTCAGCCATCGCGAGCAGGCTCGCCCCCACAGGGGAATTGGATGTTCAAAGGACTGAGGTAGCACCATGAAACCGCAAATACGGCCCGCCACCGCAGCTGACGCGTCCGCCATCAGCCAGGTCATCATCCAGTCGCTGCGCCAGTCCAATGCCCTGGACTACCCACCCGACATCATCGAGCAGGTGGAAAAAAGCTTTTCCACCGAGTCTATTCGCACGCTGCTGACCCAACGCCAGGTCTTCGTCGCAATGATCGACAGTCATATCGTGGCCACGGCCAGCCTTGATCGCGATGTAGTGCGCAGCGTCTTTGTCGACCCTACTCAACAAGGACGCGGCCTCGGGAGGCAATTGATGGCCACGATCGAGTCCATCGCCGCCGAAGCCAAAATCGAGGTCTTGCGCGTCCCCTCCTCCATCACCGCAGAAGCCTTCTACTTCAAGCTGGGCTTTCGAAAAGTCCGCGACGAATTCCACGGAGCCGATCGCACGATCATCATGGAACGGCGACTGACCTCCCTCTGACTGCCACGCCCACCCAACCTGCGCCGGTCTGACGGACGGGAGGTCGATCATGGTCAATACTTAGGGGATTGAACGACGCGGGAGGTTCGACATGTCTGGTCAATCACACTTCATGCTGGTCGCCTCGCCACTGATGGAACACAGCCCCGCCTTCGACAGAGCCGCGGCGCTGGCCAAGGCTGAAGATGCGGCGTTGCACATCGTGGCGTTCGATTACCTGGAAGGCCTGGCCACCGCCAGCCTGGTCAACGAAAAGGCCTTGGAACAAATGCGTCTGGGCTACGTCGATCGACACCGCCAGTGGCTCGAAGAACAGGCCCGTCCCCTGCGCAAGATCGGCGTCCACGTCACCACCGAGGTGGCGTGGGTCGAACGCCCGCTGGAAGAAATCCTGATTCACCTCAAAGAGCAGCCGATGGACGTGCTGATCAAGGCGCTGGAGCACGAATCACTGCTGTCGCGGTTGTTGTTTACCCCGCTCGACGTGCATTTGCTGCGTGAATGCCCGGTGCCGCTGCATTTTGTCAGCCATGCCGTTCACGCCCTGCCACGCAAGGTTGTCGCGGCGGTCGATCCTTTTCATCGCGATGATCACTACAAAACGTTCAATGACCGGATCCTGCACGAAGCGTCGAAGCTGGCGAGTGCCTGTAACGCCGAGCTGGACGTGGTCTACGCCTATGACCTTTCCTCGATCAGCGCAGACGAGTTCGGCTTTGACAACGGCTCGGCGTTTTTCAATTCCGGCAAGGCCAAGACCCTGTTCGACTACCAGGAGGACGCCTTCAACGAATTGGCCGAGCGCAACGGCATCGCGCCCGAGCAGCGGCACATGATCATGGGAAACCCGGCCAAGGTCCTGACCCGCTATGTCGACGCCTACGACGTCGACGTGATCGTCATGGGCCGGGTCGGCCATCGCGGTCTGGGCCGGTTGATCGGCAGCACAGTGGAACACCTGCTGTACAAAATGCCCTGCAGTGTGTGGGTGGTGTACACCGAGCGGGTGGATGAGTAACTCCCTCTACAAAACACCGCATCCCCTGTAGGAGCGAGGCTTGCCCGCGAAGACGGAGTATCAGTCGACCACGATGTTGCCTGACGCTCCGTCTTCGCG
>NZ_JASCOM010000097.1:0-21708 GCF_029959925.1 Pseudomonas sp. PS02303 | reverse complement strand
GGCAAGCCTCGCTCCTACAGGTATCGCATCTTGTAGGGGCGAGGCTTGCCCGCGAAGCTTTTGCTTTTAATTCGGTCCAGGATCCGCCACCAGTCGCCCGGCATCCTTGGTCAATGACTTGAGGAATTCGGTCTGCAACTCTGGATCGTTGCGGGTCAGTTCGATCAGGCTTTGTTCCAGCTCGCTGGCTTCTTCTTCAAGACCCAGTTCCGACAAGCGCTTGACCCGGTGTACCCACTGGCTCACTTCGTCGTCTTCGAGGTCGTCATAAATCAGGCCATGGGCTTCGAGCAGTTTGCCGCGCAATGAACTGCTGACTGCCAGGGACGAATCGCTGTGTACATCGTCCTGGCCGTCTTCGACGCTGATCAGCAGTCGGCTCAGATGATTGATGTCATGTTCGGCGAATGGGCTGTCCAGCAGGTTCAGGCGCAGAACACCGTTTTTGTCGGTGCTCAGATCAAACGTTTCCTTGCCGGCTTTCACCACCACCGGGCGCTCGCTCCAGGGCAGGCTCGAGTATTCGGTGCGCTTGTCGAGCTGGATCTCATCGATCCCGGCCAGGTTTTGTTGCGCCCGACCGTTGGACTGCACGTTCATGAGCGGGTTGAGCCCGGCAAAACCGTAGCTCAGCCAATCCTTGGTCACGCTGTCCGGCAGACTGCCGAGGGTGAATACGTTGACCACATTCGCCCCGACACCGCCCACCACCGCGACCGCGCCCAGCGGGATCTCGTAGACCTCCCGCCAGGGTTGGTAGGGCGTGTAGCGATCATAGTGACGCGTGACTTCGAATTCGGTGACTTCGAACGTTTTCTGCTCGTGGATTTTCACCCGACGTTGCGGCAACTCAAGCACCTTGGGCTCGCCGACATCGATCTGCAGGCTGTGATCGAGCAATTTGCGCTCGACACGCTCCTCGTGCTCGCTGCGTTGCGACATGTGATTGGCACAGCCGCTGACCAGCAGGGTGACGCACAGGGCGCCACCACCGAGGCCTAAGGTGTTTCGCTTGAACATGACTTCTCTATCTGGTGTCAGCGGCGGATACGGGCCTGGAGGAAAGACAGCACGTCAGCAACCGGCAGCGCTTGCGCTTCAGGTTCGGTACGGCTCTTGTATTCCAGATTGCCTTCGGCGAGGCCGCGGTCACTGACCACGATCCGGTGAGGAATGCCGATCAGCTCCATGTCCGCGAACTTGATGCCCGGGCTGGTTTTCTTGTCGCGATCGTCCAGCAGCACTTCGAAGCCGGCTGCAGTCAGTTCTGCATACAGCTTGTCGGTGGCTTCACGAACCTGTTCGGTTTCGTAGCGCAATGGCACCAAAGCGACTTGGAATGGAGCCAGTGTGTCGCTCCAGATGATCCCGTTGGCGTCGTTGTTCTGCTCGATGGCCGCAGCCACCACGCGGGAAACGCCGATGCCGTAGCAACCCATTTCCAGGGTAACCGGCTTGCCGTTCTCGCCCAGCACTTCGCACTTCATCGCCTTGCTGTACTTGTTGCCCAGCTGGAAGATGTGCCCGACTTCGATGCCGCGCTTGATTTCCAGGGTGCCCTTGCCATCCGGGCTTGGGTCGCCGGCGACAACGTTACGCAGGTCGGCAACGGTCGGAACCGGCAGATCACGCTCCCAGTTCACGCCGAAGTAGTGCTTGTCGTCGATGTTGGCACCGATGCCGAAGTCGCTCATCAGCTCGACGGAACGGTCGATGATGATCGGCAATGGCAGGTTCAACGGGCCGAGGGAACCGGCGCCGGCGCCAATGGCATCGCGCAATTCGCTTTCGGAAGCCATGACCAGCGGGCTGGCAACGCCTGGCTGGTTGCCGGCCTTGATTTCGTTCAGCTCGTGGTCGCCACGGATGATCAGGGCAATCAGCTTGCCTTGCTCTTCAGCGTGAACCACGAGGGTCTTGATGGTCTTTTCAATCGGCAGGTTGAAGCCTTCGACCAGTTGCGCAATGGTCTTGGCGTTCGGCGTGTCGACCAGGCGCAGTTCTTCAGTCGGTGCGGCGCGGGAGGTTTCACGCGGCACGGCTTCGGCTTTCTCGATGTTCGCGGCGTAGTCGGAACCGTTGCTGAAGACGATATCGTCTTCGCCGGACTCGGCCAGTACATGGAACTCGTGGGAGCCGGCACCGCCGATGGAGCCGTTGTCGGCTTCTACAGGGCGGAACTTCAGGCCCAGACGGGTAAACACGTTGCAGTACGCCTGGTGCATGCGGTCGTAGGTGATCTGCAGCGAAGGCTGATCAGCGTGGAACGAATAGGCGTCCTTCATGATGAACTCGCGGCCGCGCATC
Organism: Pseudomonas sp. PS02303; assembly: GCF_029959925.1. Lineage (NCBI taxonomy): Bacteria > Pseudomonadati > Pseudomonadota > Gammaproteobacteria > Pseudomonadales > Pseudomonadaceae > Pseudomonas > Pseudomonas sp. PS02303. The sequence goes on along the minus strand of NZ_JASCOM010000097.1, from coordinate 19,401 downwards.
AAACCGAAGCGTGGGCGGATTTCGTCACGGAATTTGGTCTGGATCTGATACAGGTTGATCGGCAGCTGCTTGTAGCTGCTCAATTCGTTGCGCATCAGGTCGGTGATCACTTCTTCGTGGGTCGGGCCGGCGCAGAAGTCGCGACCGTGGCGATCCTTGAAGCGCAGCAATTCAGGGCCGTATTCTTCCCAGCGACCGGATTCCTGCCACAGCTCAGCCGGTTGGGTGCTCGGCATCAACACTTCGAGAGAGCCTGCGGCGTTCATTTCTTCACGAACGATGGCTTCGACTTTGCGCATCACTCGCAAGCCCATCGGCAGCCAGGTGTAGAGGCCCGAGGCGAGTTTGCGGATCATGCCGGCGCGCAGCATCAGCTGATGGCTGATGACGACCGCGTCGGAAGGCGTTTCTTTCTGTGTGGCGAGCAAAAATTGACTGGTGCGCATGGTTGGCCGTTGTCGGTTGCTGATGACGAGAAATGACGGAGCATTGTACGGGCGAGATCCGCTGGCGTACAGGCGTGCGGTCGGCGGTGTGGCACGAGGGCGGGAATCGTCGCGCCCTCTGCGAAATGTCCTACGATTCTTCCGCGACCTGGGTCGGCACCGGTTCGGGTGTCGGCGTCGGACCTGCGCGACGGCTCTCCTGGTACCAGTGCAGGGCGATCAACAGCAGGGTCGGAACACCCAACAGCGCCGTGATCAGGAAGAAGTTGTGGTAACCGAATTTCTCTACCATGACCCCTGAATAACCGCCGATCAAGCGTGGCAGCAGGAGCATGATCGAGCTGAGCAGGGCGTACTGGGTGGCCGAGAATTTCAGGTTTGTCAGGCTCGACAGGTAAGCGACGAACGCTGACGTCGCCAGGCCCGAGCTGAAGTTGTCCAGGGAAATGGTCAGGATCAGCATGTTCAGGTTGGCGCCCATGTCGGCGAGCATCAGGAACAGCAGGTTGGTGCCGGCCGATGTAATGCCGCCGATGAGCAGGATCGGCAGGATGCCGAAACGCACGATCAGCAGGCCGCCCATGCCGGCGCCGACCAGGGTCATGATCAGGCCGAAGATTTTGCTGACACTGGCGATCTGGTCCTTGGTGAAGCCCTGGTCGATGTAGAACACGTTGGCCATCACGCCCATGACCGTATCGGACATGCGGTAGGTGGCGATCAGCCCGAGCAGCAGGAACGCTTGCCAGCGGTAACGCAGAATGAAGTCGTTGATCGGCGTCAGCACCGGTGCCAGGCCGCGACGGCCCATGGCCGACAGGCACATAAACGTGAGCGTGGTGTAGAGGATGGCCCGCAGGAAGGCGCGGTCTTCGAGCAGCAGGTCGAGCGGGCTCGCGCCTTCGAACAGCACGCTGGCGAAGTCGGTGTTGTAGAGCTGGGTAAACATGGCCGGCACGGACACCAGCAGCACGATCAGCACGAACACCGACATCAGTTGATGCATAAAGCTGTAGCGGCCGGCTTGAAGTTGGGTACGCAGGGGCACAGGCGGTTCGCGCATGAACAGCGTCGTCAGCAGCGCCGGGACCATCAGGGCGCCAAACAACACGTAGGTGCCGGCCCAGGCCGAATGCTGGTAATTGAAACCCGTGGAGCCAAAGCCTTCAGCGAAAAACAGCGCGCCGGCCGTCGCCAGCAGCGCGGCGATCCGATAGCCGGACATGTAGCTGGCAGCGAGCGCTGCCTGGCGAGTGTCGTCGGCGATTTCCAGGCGATAGGCGTCAACCGCAATGTCTTGCGTCGCCGACGCGAAGGCGACGACCACGGCGATGGCGATCAGCCAGGACAAGTGCTTTTGCGGGTCGCAGAAACCCATCCCGATCAGACCGAGGATCACCAGTGCCTGGGAGAGCACCAGCCAGGAACGTCGTCGACCGAGTTTGCCGAGAAAGGGCAGGCGCCATTGGTCGAGCAGCGGGGACCAGACCCATTTAAAGGCATAGGCCAAGCCGATCAGACTTGCATAACCGATGGTTTCGCGGGCCACACCGGCCTCACGCAGCCAAACGGAGAGCGTCGAAAACACCAGCATGTAGGGCAGGCCGGCGGCGAAACCAAGCAACAACAACACAAGCGTCGAGGGGCTGGCATAGGCGGCGAGCGCGGCGCGCCAGGTTTTACGGGGCATGGGCTGGAGTCTGCCTCAAGAATTACGGAAACAAAGCGCGCACTCTAACCGCTGTGCTCTACCGGGCGCCAGCCATGGCGCTGAATATCAACACGATTGTTCAGGATACTGACGCCTTCGGAGCGCAATCGCGCGCGCTGCTCATCCCCTGAAGGGCTGCTCACGGGCAGGCTGATCCGACCGCCGGCACCCAGTACGCGGTGCCATGGCAGCTTGGTGTCGCCGGGCAGCTGGCTCAATGTGCGTCCCACCCAGCGCGCGGCTCGGCCCAGTCCGGCCAGTTCGGCGAGTTGACCATAGCTGACCACTTTGCCTTCGGGCACCTGCGCGAGGGTCAAGTAGAGCGCCGTGCGTCGGATTTGCGCTGCACTTTCGGTTTCAGTGGTTGGGTCGGTCACGTCCGTGGTTCCTGAAAAAATTCGCCTTACCGTCCGTAGAGTAAGTCCTGGATGCGCAATTGAGAAATGAACTCAATAGAAATAGTCGGGTCAGTCCTTGCTAGGGTCTTATTCCCAGGGATAATGCCGACTTTTTTTCGCAAACTTGAGCCTGTATTTGCTTATGGTATCCAGAACCTTGCTGTGCCTTGCTGTCATGAGTGCCTCCACGCCGTTGCTCGCTGATACCGTCTGGTTGAAGAACGGTGACAAGCTGAGCGGCAAGATCACGCTGTTCGATGGCGGTAAATTGCTGATACAGACCGAATATGCCGGTGCGGTTCCGATCGACTGGAAGCAGGTCAAGACCCTGGAAAGTGATCAGGAGTTGCTGGTCAAGCAAGATGCCTACACCGGCGAGAAGGCCAAGTCGCTGCATGCAGCGGACGACGGCAAGGTGACGCTGGAAAACGGCGAAGCGCCGAAGACGGTCGAGCTGGCGAGTATCCAGCAGATTCTCAAGCCCAAGCCAGTGGTTGAAGATCTGGTGTGGAAAGGCAATGTCGACGCGGCGCTGGATTACCAGCGGGCGGAAAAAGACACCGATGACTACGACATCGACTTCAAGACCACGGCGCGCCATGGCAAATGGCGGCACACAGCGGAAGGCGAGTACAACCGCGAATTCCAGGATGACGTGGTCACTACCGACAACTGGCGGGGCGAATACTCGCTCGACCGTTTCCTGACCGAGAAGTGGTTCTGGCAAGGCCGCGCGGTCTATAAGCGCGACAAGGTAGAAGACCTCTCCCGTCAGCGCACTGTCGGTACCGGTCCGGGTTACCAGTTCTGGGATAACGAACTCGGGGCATTCTCCCTGGGCTCGCTGGTCAACCGCACGGACTATGAGTTCTCCGACGGCAGCAAGGAAAACTTCTATTCCCTGGCGATGAAGTGGGACTACAACCGTTACCTGATCGGCAAGAAGGTGGAGTTCTTCACCAATGGCGAAGTGGGCAAGCCGTTGTCGGGGGTAGCGGATTACGCGCTCGATGCCGAAATGGGCTTGCGCTACAAGGTCACCGAGTGGGCTTCGCTTAACCTCAAGGCCGAGCGAGACATCATCAGCGGTACCGACGATGCTGATCTGGACAAGACGCGTTACACCGCAGGGTTTGGTGTGGCCTGGTAAGACGCAAAAAATCGCAGCCGTGGGCTGCGATTTTTTTTTGCCTGCAAAACACACAGGCACAAAAAAGCCCCGCTTTTGAGGGCGGGGCCTTTTACTAAAGCAAGTACAAGTTAGATAACTTGAACTTCTTCAGCTTGCATGCCTTTCTGACCGCGGGTAGCGATGAAAGAAACCTGTTGGCCTTCTTTCAGGCTTTTGAAGCCGTCGGATTGGATAGCTTTGAAGTGAACGAACAGGTCGTCACCGGATTGTGGAGTGATGAAGCCGAAGCCTTTTTCATCGTTGAACCACTTAACGGTACCAGTTTGGCGATTAGACATGGTGTAACTCCTTGAACAAAGATAACTGCGACGCAGGAAGAACCCTGGCCGAGACTGAGTGCAAAGAGCAGGAAAAATTCTTGTAGATGGTTGGATCGAAATTCAACATATCGTGTAGAGATTCTCAGTGACACAAGCAGCACAGTGGCGCCACCTTAACCCTTTTTCCGGAACGTGCCAATGCTTCCGGTGAAGGTTTCTCTGTTTTCATGACTGACGGTCCGCCAATTTACGGCGAAGGCCCAGATATCACAGGGGATCGGCGAGAATTATGCCCCGGACTTTGAACCCGGAGCGCGCGCCCGGTAAGATGCCGGACAGAATTTTTCCACCTCGCTATTCAGGACACCCGCCATGAGCATCAAATCGGACAAGTGGATTCGCCGCATGGCGCAGGAACACGGCATGATCGAGCCGTTCGTCGAACGCCAGGTGCGCGGCAGCGACGATAACCGTGTGATCTCCTACGGCGTGTCGAGTTACGGCTACGACGTTCGTTGCACTAGTCATTTCAAGGTGTTCACCAATATTAATTCGGCCATTGTCGACCCGAAAAATTTTGATGCCGGCAGCTTCGTCGACATCCATAGCGACGTCTGCATCATCCCGCCGAACTCTTTTGCCTTGGCCAGCACCGTCGAATACTTCCGTATTCCGCGCAACGTATTGACCATCTGCCTGGGCAAAAGCACCTACGCCCGCTGCGGCATCATCGTCAACGTCACCCCGCTTGAGCCTGAGTGGGAGGGGCACGTGACCCTGGAATTCTCGAACACAACCAACCTGCCTGCGAAAATCTATGCCAACGAAGGCGTGGCGCAGATGCTGTTCCTTGAATCCGACGAAGAGTGCGAAGTGTCCTATAAGGACCGTGGCGGCAAGTATCAGGGCCAACGCGGCGTCACCTTGCCACGCACCTGATCCATTCATCTGGCAGGTCGCGGGAATTCTTGAGCGGGTAGACACTCTATTGGGTGTACTGCCCGGTTCGCGTACAGCGGACGGGGCCATCGCTCAGGAGTGCTTTATGAAGATCGATCCGCGAATAAGTGCCGAACTGGCAAGGCTTGAGCCCAATCAGATTGGCGTCCTGGCCTGGTCCTTGTTGGCACATCCAGCCATCAGCATGGCAGGGGGCATCCCCGGCCAGCCTGATCCTGATACCCCGAACGAGCAGCCTACCGAGCCCGGTGAGCCTACCCTGCCGGATGAGCCACCTCCCGCGCCCGTAGCCTGATTGCTATTACCTGTAGGGGCGAAGCTTGCTTTGGACGGAGTTCCGACGAAGGCGGTGTGTCAGACAACATCATCCTTACCTGACACACCGCCTTCGCGAGCAAGCTTCGCTCCTACGCGCTGACTGGCCATATTTCGTTGTCGCCGATGACAAAGATCCTGCAGCTGTCGTCCCGTTCTATCTGATAGCCGCCGGTAAACGCGCCGAAGGCCGGGAGCAGGCTGATGTCCTCGCCCAATCTGAAACACGCCAGGCGCAAACGTTGCCGACCTTTGCCGTTCAGCCGATAAACCGGATGCACATGCCCGGCGAGCACATGCCGGTGCGGATGCGGATCGGGCTCATGCTGCAAGGCGAACGGTCCGAGCAACAACGGTTCGGGCACTACGCGTATGTTTAACGAAGCCGGCGGGTCCCCGGCGCGTTTGTCGTGGTTGCCGCGGATCAGCGTCATTGGCAGATCCGGGTGCCGCGCTCGCCACTCAGCCAGGGCGCTTAACGTGCCGCAAGCATGGGAGCCGGGCCCGTGCAGAAAATCCCCGAGGAAAATCAGCTGACGGCAAGGTAGGGCGGCCAACATCCCGTCCAGCACCGCGACATTGCTGGCGGTGGTGCCATGGGGCACCGGCTGGCCAAGGCTACGATACGCCGCCGCTTTGCCAAAATGCACATCGGCGATCAGCAGGGCTTGTTGCGCCGGCCAGTAAATGGCTTTTTCCGGCAGCAGCCACAGTTCTTCACCGGCCAGACTCACGGGATAGGGCGTACTCATCAGGTTTTCCCGGTTTCGGCGGTTTTCTCAAGGTCGGTGACCATGCGACGGATACGGTCCGCGAGTTTTTCCGAGCTCATGCTTTCCCGCATGCGTTCAACCAACAGGGGAAACCCCAGCGGCGTAGGACGTTTGATCTGATGCAGGTCCAGTTTCAGGCGATTGATACGCGCCAACGTCTGTTCCAGACGATGAATATCCAGTTCTTCCCGTAGGACTTCTTCCCCGGCCTGCGCCAGCAATAGATTCCCCGCGTCGTACTGCTTGAACACCTCGAAGAACAGTCCGCTGGAGGCTTGAACCTGCCGTGTGCTTTTCGGTGCGCCGGGGTAGCCGGCAAACACCAGTCCGGCAATTCGGGCGATTTCCCGAAAGCGGCGAAGCGCGAGTTCGCCGGCATTCAAGCTCGCGAGGACATCGTTCAACAAGTGCTCGGCGCTCAACAGGCCTGGGTTCAACACCTGCGACCAATCCACAGAGGTGGCGCTGAGTAACTCCAGCCCGTAATCATTGACCGCGATGGAAAACGTCACCGCCTGCTGCTGGCTGACCCGCCACGCCAGCAAACTCGCCAGGCCCAGATGCACCTGACGCCCGGCAAAGGGGTATAGGAACAGGTGCCAGCCTTCGCGGGATTTCAGTGCTTCGGCCAGCAACGAGTTCGAGGTCGGCAACCCGGACCAGCGTCGCTGCACCTCCAGCAGCGGCCGCAGAGCCCGCATCTCCGGGCCGATGAACTCGCCTTGCTCCGCTGCACTGAAACGCGCGACCACCGCCTGCGCCAGTTCGTTGGAAAGGGGCATCCGCCCGCCATTCCAGCGCGGCACCGCGGCTTTTTTCGCGGTGCTGCGTTTGACATAAGCGGTCATGTTTTCCACCCGCACCAACTCCAGCAAGCGCCCCGCGAACAGGAAACCGTCCCCCGGCTTCAGTCGCGCAATGAAACCTTCCTCGACACTGCCCAACTGCTTGCCGCCGCCGCCCTTGCTCCAGAACTTCAGCTGAATGCTCGCATCGCTGACGATGGTGCCGATGCTCATGCGATGTCGCCGCGCCAGCCGCGCATCCGGTACACGCCAGACGCCAAACTCGTCAGGCTCGACCCGGCGATAATCCGGATAGGCTGTCAGGGAAAGCCCGCCATGGCGTACAAACGCCAGCGCCCAAGTCCAATCCGCCGCCGTCAGGTCTTGATAAGCCCAGGTTCTACGGACTTCTTCATACAATTCGTTGGGAACAAACCCACCGCCCAGCGCCATGCTGACCAGGTGTTGAACCAGCACATCCAGCGGGTTGTGCGGCGACTCTCGGGGCTCGATGCTGCGTTGCGCGACGGCATCTTGAGCCGCCGCCGCTTCGATCAGTTCCAGGCTGTGGGTCGGCACCAACGTCACCCGTGACACACGCCCCGGCGCATGACCGGAACGCCCGGCCCGCTGCATCAGGCGCGCCACACCTTTGGCCGAGCCGATTTGCAGCACCCGTTCCACCGGCAGGAAATCCACCCCCAGGTCCAGGCTTGAGGTACAGACCACTGCTTTGAGCTGGCCTTCCTTCAGCGCTCGCTCGACCCAGTCGCGGGTGTCTCGCGACAGTGAGCTGTGGTGCAAGGCGATCAGCCCGGCCCAATCGGGGCGCGCCTCCAGCAACGCCTGATACCAGATCTCGGATTGCGCGCGAGTGTTGGTGAACACCAGGCTGCTGGGGCTGGAGTCTATTTCGGCGACGACTTGCGGCAACATCTTCAAGCCAATGTGGCCGGCCCAGGGAAATCGCTCGATGGCCGGCGGTAGCAACGTGTCGACCCGCAGTTCCTTGGACGTCTGGCCTTGAACGCTGATGCCGCCACCTTGTGGGATCAACACCTGTTCGGCGTGGGCCTGATTACCCAGCGTCGCGGAAACGCCCCACACGATCAGGTCCGTATTCCATCGACGCAAACGGGCGAGGGCCAGTTGCAGCTGCACGCCGCGTTTGTTGCCGAGCAGTTCGTGCCATTCGTCGACCACCACCATGCGCAAGGTCGATAGCGCTGCTAGCGCATCGGCACGGGCGAGCATCAGCGTCAGGCTTTCAGGGGTGGTGATCAGCGTGGTGGGCAGGCGTCGGCTCTGCCGCGCACGTTCGCTGCTGCTCGTGTCGCCGGTGCGCAGGCCGACGCTCCAGGGGATCTGCAGGTCGTGCAGCGGTGCTTCAAGGGCGCGAGCGGTGTCGGCGGCCAAGGCGCGCATGGGGGTTATCCACAGCACCGTCAGCGGTTCGGCCAGCGGTTTTCGTTTGCGAGGTTTTTCAACAGGGGCAATGGACGTGGCGTAGCGATTGAGCGCGGCAAACCAGACTGCATAGGTTTTACCGGCACCCGTGCTGGCATGCAGTAATCCGGACTCACCGCGCTTGACGGCCGTCCACACTTGCTTCTGAAAGGCGAATGGCTCCCAGTCGCGGGCGCTGAACCATTGTGATGCGTAGTCGGTGGACGATCCCATGCCGGCGGTGTGCGCTCTGAAAGTCTTCTTTCAGTGACCGCGGCGTGGGTGAACAAGTTTAATCGCAGTACTGCTGATCGGAATCTGAACCCAGTAGGAGCGAAGCTTGCTCGCGAAGGCCGAGTGTCAGGCAACGATGATGTCGGCTGATACTCCGCCTTGGCGAGCCAGCTTCGCTCCTACAGGCTTTGCAGTGTTACTTGAGGTTGCCGCTCAGGAACTGCTGCAACCGCTCGCTCTTCGGGTTGCCCAGCACGTCTTCCGGCGCGCCTTCTTCCTCGACCAGGCCCTGATGCAGAAACAGCACCTGGCTCGACACCTTGCGGGCGAAGCTCATTTCGTGAGTCACCATGATCATGGTCCGGCCTTCTTCGGCCAGGCCTTGAATCACCCGCAGCACTTCACCCACCAGCTCAGGGTCGAGCGCCGAGGTCGGTTCATCGAACAGCATGACTTCCGGTTCCATGGCCAATGCCCGCGCAATCGCCACGCGTTGCTGCTGGCCACCGGAAAGAAACGCCGGGTATTGATCCGCCACGCGCGCCGCCAGCCCGACCTTGTCGAGGTAACGCCGCGCGCGGTCTTCGGCTTCCTCTTTGCTGCAACCCAGCACCCGGCGCGGGGCCATGGTGATGTTTTCCAGCACCGTCATGTGGCTCCACAAGTTGAAGTGCTGGAACACCATGGCCAGGCGGGTGCGGATTTTTTGCAGTTCATCGGGGTCAGCCACGTGCATGCCGTGGCGGTCCTTGATCATGCGGATGTTCTGGCCGTCCAGGGTCATGGCGCCGTCATTGGGCTGTTCGAGAAAGTTGATGCAGCGCAGAAAGGTGCTTTTGCCCGAGCCGCTGGCTCCGATCAGGCTGATGACGTCGCCGGTGTTGGCCTTGAGTGAAACGCCTTTGAGCACATGATGATCGCCATAGCTTTTATGCAGGCCTTCGATGGTCAGTTTGTACATGGGGCATGCATCCTCAAGGCGAAAGTAGGTAGCCGCTGCGATAGGCCTCGGTGCCCGCGACGTGCGCGATCACCATGCCGGCAGTGGCCATGCGCCGCAGCGAGCGGGCGTACATCAGTCCGGCGGCGGTGCAATGAACGGGTGTGACGCGATCGTTGATCGGGTCGATGATTTCGGCGATCAGTTGCCCGGCTTCGAGGTATTCCCCCGGCAGTGCGGTGAACACCAGCAGACCGCCCACCGGTGTCGACACCGGCTCGACGCCGGCCAACGGGGTGGCGGGGTAAGGCAGCTCGGGCAATGGCGCCGCTTCGCCGGCAATGGCGCCGAAGTGAATCAGGTAGTCGATCAGCGCCTGGCAGTCGAGACTGGCCAGAGGATGATTGACGTCGCCCTGGCCGCGCAACTCGACGGTGACCGAGAAACTCCCCAACGGGATGTTGAACTGTTCGCCGAAGCGTTCTTTCAACTGCCACCAGAGCAGGGTGAAACATTCATCGAACGACTGACCGCCGGAATCGGTGGCCAGCAGGCTCGCTTCGGCGCCGATGTAACGGGCCAGCGGCTCGACCTGCGGCCAGGCTTCGGGTGTGGTGTAAAGGTGGGCGACTGCTTCGAAATCGCAATGCAGGTCCAGCACCACGTCCGCATCGCAGGCCAGCCGTTGCAGGGTCAGGCGTTGGGATTGCAGCTGAGTACTGGCGGTTTGCCGAGCGAGGGCGTTGCGCAGGCTTTCACGGATCAACTCGAGGTTGCGCTGCGGCTCATCGCCAAGCTGGCCTTCGATTTCGTTGCCCACCGCTTCGCTCAAGTCGACGAACCAGCGATTGAAGTTCTGCCCGCTTTCCAGCTCGTAGCGGCCCAGCGGCACATCCATCAGCACCTGTTCCAGGCCGACCGGGTTCGCCACCGGCACCAGCACGATTTCGCTGCGCAGGCGGCCGGCGGCTTCAAGTTCCGCCAGGCGCTGCTTGAGGTGCCAGGCCACCAGCATGCCGGGCATTTCATCGGCATGCAGGGACGACTGGATGTAGATCTTGCCTTTGGCCGACGTTGGGCCGAAGTGAAAACTGTGAATCTGTCGAGCGGTCCCCGGCAGCGGGGCCAGCAAGTCATGTATCTGGTGGCGCATGTTTGTCTCTTTAATTCCTGAAAGCGGGTCCTAGTGGGTCGGCCCGAGGAACGCCAGCCATCGGCGTTCGGCGAGGCGGAACAGGCCGACCAGCGCGAAGGTAACGGTCAGGTAGATCAGCGCAGCGATGCCGAACGACTGGAAGGTGAGGAAGGTCGCCGAGTTGGCGTCCCGCGCGACTTTCAGGATGTCCGGGATGGTCGCGGTGAACGCCACGGTGGTCGAGTGCAGCATCAGAATCACTTCGTTGCTGTAATAAGGCAACGAGCGACGCAGGGCCGACGGCATGATCACGTAGGCATACAGCTTCCAGCCTGTCAGACCGTAGGCCTTGGCCGCTTCGACTTCACCGTGGGCCATGCTGCGGATCGCCCCGGCGAAAATCTCCGTGGTGTAGGCGCAGGTGTTCAGGGCGAACGCCAGGATCGTGCAGTTCATCGCATCGCGAAAGAACGCATCCAGCACCGGTTGAGCGCGCACGGCGGCCAGGCTGTAGATGCCGGTGTAGCAAATCAGCAACTGGATATACAGCGGTGTGCCGCGGAACAGGTAGGTGTAGAACTGCACCGGCCAGCGAATGTAGAAGTGCGGCGAGACCCGGGCGATGGACAGCGGGATCGACACCAGGAAACCGATGACGATCGAGGCGGTCAGCAGCCACAGGGTCATGGCCAGGCCGGTGATGTTGTAGCCGTCGGTATAAAGGAAGGGTTTCCAGTATTCCTGCAAGAGTTCGATCATCGTACGGCCTCCCGGGAACCGGCGGCGTAGCGGCGTTCGAGCCAGCGCAGGACAAAGTTGGAAGCGCTTGTGATGAGCAGGTAAATCAGCGCGGCAAGCACGAGGAAGTAAAACAGTTGATAGGTGCTCTTACCGGCGTCCTGCGCTGCTTTGACCAAATCGGCGAGGCCGATGATCGACACCAGCGCGGTGGCCTTGAGCATCACCATCCAATTGTTGCCGATACCCGGCAGGGCAAAGCGCATCATCTGCGGGAACACCACGATTCGGAAACGCTGGCCGCGTTTGAGGCCATACGCGGTAGCGGCTTCGACCTGGCCCCGAGGCACGGCGAGAATCGCCCCGCGGAAGGTTTCGGTGAAATACGCGCCATAGATGAAGCCCAGGGTGATGACCCCGGCGCTGAACGGGTTGATCTCGATGTATTCCCATTCCATGAAATCGGTAAACGACGTCAGCCAGGTTTGCAGGCTGTAGAAAATCAGCAGCATCAGCACCAGGTCCGGCACGCCGCGAATCAGCGTGGTGTAGATCTGGGCCGGAACCCGCACCAGTTTGACTTTTGACAGTTTGGCGGTGGCGCCGAGCAGGCCGAGCAATACGGCCAAAAGCAGCGACAATGCCGATAATTTGATGGTCATCCAGGTGCCTTCCATCAGCAACGGACCGAAGCCCTTGAGGCTGAAGGCTGAGAGCCCCAGGTTTTGTAATAGGTTTTCGAACATAAATCAGCAACCTGATCGGGTGAAAAAAGCGCCCATCGCGAGATGGGCGCCGGGCATTATTTGCCGCTGTACAGATTCAGATCGCCAAAGTGTTTCTTCTGAATGGTGGCGTAGGTGCCATCGTCGTGTAACGCTTTGATACCTTTATTCAAAAGCTCTTTGAGGTCTTTGTTACCTTTAGAGATACCGATAGCTGTTTTGGCCGGCAGCAATTCGCTGTCAACCGGCTTGCTGACTTCGTAGCCTTCGCCCTTTGGCGACTTCAAGAAGCCCAGTTCGGCTTGCAGCATGTCCTGGATCGCAGCGTCGAGACGACCCGACATCAGGTCGGAATACACCTGATCCTGGTTCTGATAGGCCTGGGTCTTCACGCCGGCCTTGTCCAGCACGGCCTTGGCGTACGCTTCCTGGATGGTGCCTTGCTCGTAACCGACAGTCTTGCCTTTCAGAGAAGCGACGTCTTCGCTCAGGCCGGAACCCTTCTTGAATACATAGGCGGTTGGGCCGGAGAAGAGTTCGTTGGAGAAGTCGATGACTTTTTCGCGGGCCGGGGTGACGGTCATCGAAGAGATCACACCGTCGAATTTATTGGCCTTGAGGCCCGGAATCATGCCGTCGAAATCGCTTTCGACCCATTTGCACTTGACCTTCAGCTCGGCGCAGATCGCGTTCCCCAGATCGATGTCAAAGCCCACCAGGCTGCCGTCGGCCGCTTTCGATTCGAACGGAGCATAGGAAGGGTCAACGCCAAAACGCAGTTCTTTGTATTCCTTTGCCATGGCGGAGCCAGCAGCCATGCACAACGCCAGTGCAGAAAGGGTCAGCAATGCTTTTTTCATTATTCAATCCCTAAGAACCAATATGAGCGCTTGTGGCGCAGAATTATTGTTACTGGAAAGCGTAAGACCCATTGAAAGTAGCAATTTCCGAACCAGAGTCCCGAACAAGCGTTTTAAAAGGTGATACAAGAAATGGCAATAGGGGATTTGTGCACGGAATCGGGCATCGGAAAATAGCCGCACCAAATCAGGTCACGGAGGCGCAAGTCCTGTGGCGAGGGAGCTTGCTCCCGCCGGAGCGCGAAGCGGTCCCACTGTAGAAAATTTGCGACGGCTTCGCAGCCGAACGGGAGCAAGTTCCCTCGCCACAAAGTTTCTTTCAGCCCAACAAATCTTGCAGCGTTGCGAGGTTGTCGGCTTCTTCCACTGACTTGTCCTGCCGCCACCTCAACATCCGCGGAAACCGCACGGCAATCCCGCTCTTGTGGCGTTTCGACAGGGCAATACCCTCGAACCCCAGCTCAAACACCAGGCTCGGTTTCACACTGCTCACCGGACCGAATTTCTCCACCGTGGTTTTGCGCACGATGCTGTCGACCTGGCGCATTTCCTCGTCGGTCAGCCCTGAATAGGCTTTGGCGAAAGGCACCAGGGTACGTTCGCTGGCGTCCGGCGGGCCATCCCAGACCGCGAAGGTGTAATCACTGTAGAGATTCGCCCGGCGACCATGGCCGCGCTGCGCATAAATCAACACCGCGTCGACGCTGAAGGGGTCGACTTTCCATTTCCACCAGACGCCCATGTCCTTGGTCCGGCCGACGCCATACAGCGCATCCCGGGCCTTGAGCATCATGCCCTCGACACCGAGGCTGCGGGAGGCCTCACGTTGTCTGGCGAGGTCGAACCAGTCTTCGCCGGTCAGCACCGGGGAGGGGAGTAGCACCGGGTTGTTGCAGGTGGCGATCAGTTGATCCAGCTGATCGCGGCGCCTGGCCTGAGGCTGGCTGCGCCAGTCCTCGCCTTGCCATTCCAGCAAATCGTAGGCGAGGACCACCACCGGCACTTCTTCGAGAATTTTCCTGTCCAGGGTTTTGCGGCCGATCCGCTGTTGCAACAGTGCGAAGGGCAGCACCGCCGGAGCGGACGGCGATTGTGGATTGAAGGCATCGTCAGTGTTGGGGCGAGGGGCTTTCCAGGCGACGATTTCACCGTCGATCACCGTACCGTCAGGCAGTCCGTGCAACAGGCTGTCGAGTTCGGGGAAACGCTCGGTTACCAGTTCTTCGCCGCGTGACCAGACCCACAGGCGCCCGTCACGCTTGATCACTTGGGCGCGGATGCCGTCCCACTTCCATTCCACCTGCCACTGGCTGGCCGGGCCGAGCACGGCGTCGAACTGCTCGACCGGTTGCGACAAGGCATGGGCCAAGAAAAACGGGTAAGGCTGACCTCCACGCTGGGCATGTTCGTCGGGCGATTCGGCCGCGATCAATTTCAGGTAACTGACGGCGTTCGGGCGATTGGACAGGTCGGTGTACCCGACCAGCCGCTGGGCCACGCGTTTGCTGTCGAGTCCGGCCATGGCTGCCAGGGCTCGCGTCACCAGCAGTTTGGAGACGCCGACGCGGAAACTGCCGGTAATGAGTTTGATGCAAAGCATCAGGCTGTGACGGTCCAGTTGTGCCCAGAGTGCGGGCAATCGTGCGGCGAGAACTTCCGGGGATTCGCCACGCAGGGGCAGCAGCTTGTCTTCAATCCACACCGCCAGCCCGTCGGTGGAGCTGTGCAGGGTTTCAGGCAGGACCAGCGAAATGGTTTCCGCCAGATCGCCAACCGCCTGATAACTTTCTTCGAACAGCCACGGCTCAAGGCCGGAAAACTCGACGGCCAGCTCACGCAGCACGCGCACCGGCACCAGCTGCCGAGGTCGCCCTCCGGACAAAAAGTACACCGCCCACGCCGCATCTTCGGGGGCCGCCTGGGCGAAGTAAGCCTGCATCGCGGCCAGTTTGGCATTGCTTGACGTGGTGGCGTCGAGTTCGGCATACAGCTCGGCGAAGGCCTTCATGTCGCCACCTCGGCGTGCTCGGTTTCGACGGCCGCGTTGTCTTCCTCATCGTCGCCGTATTCGGTGCTGAAACCCATGGCATCAAGGCCCTGTTCGCGCAGATGCCGCACCAGCACCGCCACCGAACCGTGTGTGACCATGACCCGTTCGGCGCCGGTTTGTTCGATGGCCCAGAGCAGGCCGGGCCAGTCGGCGTGGTCGGACAATACAAAGCCACGGTCCACGCCGCGTCTGCGCCGCGTGCCGCGTAATCGCATCCAGCCGCTGGCGAAGCCGTCGCTGTAGTCGCCAAACCGGCGCATCCAGTTGCTGGCGCCAGCCGATGGCGGGGCGATGACCAGCGCCTTGCGCATCATCGGATCGCTCTTTTGCACGTCGCCGGCGTAGATCGTCGGCGGTATATAAACACCGCTCTCGCGGTACACCCGGTTCAGCGGGTCCACCGCGCCATGCACCAGAATGGGGCCGAGGCTGGCGTCAATGCCATGGAGAATGCGCTGGGCCTTGCCGAAGGAATAGCAGAACAGCACGCTGGTTTTGTCGGCGGCGGCATTGGCCTGCCACCACTGATTGATCTCGCCAAAGATCTGCGCCTGGGGTTGCCAGCGATAGATTGGCAGGCCGAAGGTCGATTCGGTGATGAAGGTGTGGCAGCGCACCGGCTCGAAGGGTGCGCAGGTGCCGTCGGGCTCGATCTTGTAATCCCCCGAGGCGACCCAGACTTCGCCGCCATATTCCAGGCGCACCTGGGCGGAGCCGAGGACGTGGCCGGCAGGGTGAAAACTCAGGGTGACGCCGTGGTGCCGCAAGCGCTCGCCATAGGGCAGGGTTTGCAGGCTGATGTCCTGGCCCAGTCGCGCACGCAAAATCCCTTCACCGGGCGCGGCCGCCAGGTAATGCTGGTTGCCGGTGCGGGCATGGTCGCCATGGGCGTGCGTGATGACCGAACGCTCGACCGGCCGCCACGGGTCAATATAGAAATCGCCGGCGGGGCAGTACAAACCTTCAGGGCGCGCGATAACAAGATCCATGTTGTTACCAAAATGGGGGGGCTTGTTAGCTATGAGGTTGGCGCGAAGCGAGAAGTTCTATCGATTTTCGCGCGCTGATCGTTCCCATGCTCCGCGTGGGAATGCAGCCCGTGACGCTCCGCGTCACTGGACGCGGAGCGTCCCTAGAGGCATACCCACGCAGAGCGTGGGAACGATCAGTGGCGAAAGGGGTTACTTGCCGGGTGTCAGGGTCAACCGTGTCTTGCCGTACACCTTGTCAAAGTTCTGCGGTTGCATCGGCAGGCTCATGTATTGCCCCTTCAGCCATGGATCAATGCTGTCGAGGTAGTGCGGGCTCGCCGGGTTGCCGGACTGACCGGTGCTGTTCTGCCCCATCAGCGGTTCGGCCTGGCTGAAGTCCACGATAAAGCGCATGGCTGGCGCCAGCGTCGTGTTGAAGTCCTGACCCCAGGTGAAGGCCGCCGTGTTCAGCGTCGTGTGATCGCCGCCGGCCGCGAGCGGACCGCGCACGGTCTGGCCGCTGGCATTCTTCCACTCATAGCGGTGCAACTTGCCCCACTGCCAGGCTTTGTGATCGCCGCCCAATTGACTGTCACCGGCGCTGATCGCCGCCGCCAGACTGCGAGCGAGGATTGCTGGCTTGTCTTCTTTCTGCGGCGTGCGTGCGTCATCCCAGAACGGACTGTCTTCACGGCCCAGCAAGTGATCGGCCTGAGCCGCGTAGGACAACTTGCCGTTGGCGATAAAGGCTTTCCACGCCGGGCTGCTTTCCGGGCCCAGTTCGTCGAGGAAGATCTGTCTGGTGCTTTCCTGCAGGAACAGCTCGTAGATCGCCGCATCCGCAGAGGTCGGGCTGAGTTTGCCGTCGAAGGCCATCAAACGGGTGTACGCCTCGCGAGCCTTGCCGCGATCGGCAACCGGCAGGGCTTCGATGGCTTGTTTGAGCGGCTGGGCCATGCCCGGCGCTTCAAACATTTTTTTCAGTTTGGCGGCGAACGTCGTGGTCTGATCGTATTGCATCGCGATCACGCTGCGCGTGTCGTGTTTGCCCACACCCGCCAGTTCGGCCAGGCGTTCGCCACGTTCCGGAGCCGACCAGGAATTGGACAGCTGCATGCCGTAGCCATGGGGAATGACCCGCTGGTTGGCAGTGCCGAGCCAACCTTGGGCCGGGTCCTGGTCATACGGGTGGAGCATCGGGTCGGCGTAGCCGTCCCAATCGTAGCGACCTTCCCAGCCCGGCGACGGCAGCAGGCCTTCGCCTTCGCGACGGTTCGGGTAACGCCCGGTGACTTGCCAGCCGATGTTGCTGGCGTCGGCGAACACCAGGTTCAAGGCGATGGCGCGGATTTCACGGCTGGCGTCCGAGGCTTTCTCGACGGTCTGTGCCCGGGACAGGTCGAAAAACGCGTCCAGGGTTTTATCGTCGGTGAAATTCGGCGTCTGCAAAGCCAGGCCGAAACCATTGGCCAGCGTCATGCCCTGGGCGCTGTTGAGCAAAGGACCGTGGCGGGTTTCGTACACCACTTCGCGAATCGGTCGCTGGCCTTTGACGAAGTAGGTTTCGTTGCGCACGATCGCCGGCTGCCATTTGCCGCCGACTTCATATGTGAGGCCGTTGCCCTGGCGTTTGATTTTTTCCAGGAACAGGTCCTGGTTGTCGCCCATGACCGAGGTCATGCTCCACGCCACTTTGCCGTTGAAACCGCCGAGCACCATGGGCAAACCGGCAATCGTCACGCCAGAGGCCTGGTACTTCGGTGCGCGAATCTGCACGTAGCTGAACAACGACGGCACACCCAAAGGCCCATGGCTGTCGCTGGCCAGCAGGCTTTTGCCACTGCGGCTGCGTTGCGGGCCGATGGCCCAGTTGTTCGACGAGGTGGCGCCCAGCAGATTCAGGTCGGACAGTTGCCCGGTGGCTTTGCTGATTTGCGTCAGGCCCGGGATGGCGCCATTGAGCTTGATGCCCTGCAGTTTTTCAGCTTCGCCCAGCGGCAGTTTTTCGTCGGGGGCGGACGGCGTCAGCCACCCGAGTTTGTCCGTGGTGACGGTCTGGGCCAGCATCAGCGCGTTGATTTCTTCCGGCAGGTTGGCCGACTGACTGAAGTTCAGCAGGCAGAAAATCAGCGCCGAGTCTTCCGGTTGCCAGTATTCAGGCTTGTAACCGCTGGCGGCGAGGTCGGCCGGCAGCTTGTCGCGGAAACGGAACAGGTAGGCGTTGACGCCGCGCGCATAGACTTCGAAGAAGCGTTTGAGGCGCGGCGACGATGCCTTGTACAACTCGCCCGCGCTTTTCTTCAGATTGACGGCGCGCATGTAGCGGTCGGCGTCCAGCAGGTCCGAACCGGACATCTCTGACAAACGGCCCTGGGCCAACAGGCGCAAGGTGACCATTTGCGTGATGCGGTCGCTGGCGTGGACGTAGCCGAGGGCGAACAGGGCATCGTGGAAGCTGTTGCTCTCGATCAGCGGCATGCCCATGGCATTGCGGCGCACCGAAACGTTCTGCGCCAGGCCCTTGAGCGGCTGTACGCCGGTGGTCGGCGGGAGGGTGTCCTGGGTGTTCCAGGTCTGACAACCGGTCAGGCTCAAAACACCGGCCACTGCTGCGGCAACGCCGAACCGGGGAAGAAAATGTGTAAGGGCTGGCGAGGCCATGGCAAAGCTCCTGCGGGGGGGGGTAGCGTCATTAAAGGCGCTACGTTAGTGAGCAGGAGGAGGGCGCGCAAGCAGGGTGTCAGGTTATTTCAGGATTTGTCCGATAAACACAATCTTGCCTGTAAGCGGAAGTGATGCTGAAGTGCCTGAAATTCAATGACCTGTTGTGAGAAAAGTCGGCATGGAGCTTAAGACCAACGCAGCACTGATCATCATCGACCAACAAAAAGGCATCTTGCAGCCCCGGCTCGGTCGCCGAAATAATCCTCAGGCCGAGGAACGAATTGTCGATTTGCTGGCGTATTGGCGGCGAACCGGACGGCCGGTGATTCATGTGCAGCACCTGTCCCGTTCACCGGAATCGGTGTTCTGGCCGCAGCAAGCAGGCGTTGAGTTAAAGGAACGCTTCATGCCCCAGGCCCGCGAACAACTGATTCAGAAACAGGTACCGGATGCATTTTGTGCGATCGGGCTGGAGGCGAGTTTGCGCGAGGCGGGGATCGAGCAGTTGATCATCGTTGGCGTTGCGACCCATAACTCGGTGGAGTCCACGGCGCGAACGGCCGGGAACCTGGGATTTGACGCGTGGGTGGCGGAGGATGCGTGCTTTACGTTCGACAAGGCCGATTATTTTGGCCATGCGCACTCAGCCGAGGAAGTGCATGCGATGTCGCTGGGGAATTTGCACGGGGAATATGCGACGGTCGTGAGTACTGCACAGATATTGAAGGCTGGCTGAGTTCCGTGGGGGGGGGGGGGCCCCGCCCCCGCCCCCCGGGGGGGGGGGGGCACCCCCCAAAT